>JAJPYU010000257.1 GCA_021204765.1 Clostridiales bacterium | reverse complement strand
GATATCACGGATTACCCCGCTCTTCAAGCGTTACATCTCTGTGCTGCCTTCCCAGGTGCCGACCTTACGGGAACCGGCCTCATCGTCAAACCAGTGGGTCGTGACGGTCTTTGCCCTGGTGAAGAAACGGTAGCCGTCCTTGCCCAGTACGTGCAGATCTCCGAAGAAGGAGTCCTTATTCCCGGAGAAGGGGAAGTATGCTGTAGGTACCGGGATGCCGACATTGATGCCTACCATGCCGCCGTCGGTATCCATGGCAAATCTGCGGGCGTAATATCCGCTCTGGGTGAAGATGCCGGATCCGTTGGCGAAAGGATTGGCATTCATGATGGCGATGCCCTCCTCATAATTTTTCACTCTCTTGACGCAGGTGACAGGTCCGAAGATCTCACGGTCGCCGACTGTCATTCCCGGCTTTACATGATCCAGGATAGTGGGGCCTACGAAATAGCCGCCCTCAAAACCGGGAACCACGATATCGCGGCCGTCCAGTACCAGCTCGGCGCCTTCATCGATACCTTTCTGGATCCAGTCACAGATCTTCTTCTTGTGGGCAGCACTGACCACGGGACCCAGATCAGTCTCCTCGTCGTAGGCGCAGCCGACCTTCATGGCCTGAGCTTTTTCCTTCAGCATAGCGACGAATTTATCCGCAATACTCTCCTGAACAACCACAACCGGGAGAGCCATGCAGCGCATACCGGCGCAGCCGTAGGTGGAATTGATGACGGCATTGACAGTGGCCTCCAGATTACAGTCCTCCAGAACCAGGGCATGGTTCTTGGCCTCTGTCTGGGCCTGGACGCGCTTGCCGTTGCCGGCTGCCTTGGAATATACCTGTTTGCCGACTCCGGTGGTGCCAACGAAGGTGACAGCCTTCACTCTCTTATCTGTAAGAAGGATATCCGCCTCCACGCGGCTGCAGGTGACCAGATTGACAACACCTTTGGGGAAACCGCCCTCACTGTAGAACAGCTCCATGATGCGCATGGCGGTAAGGGGTGTCTGGGAGCTGGCCTTTAACACGACGGTATTGCCGCAGGCAATGGAAATAGGAACCATCCAGCCCCAGGGGATCATGGCCGGGAAGTTCATGGGGACGATGCCGGCTGTGACACCCAGCGGGAAGCGGTACGCAGCGGAATCATATCCGCCTGTGACGTTCATGGAAGCATATCCCTGGATCATATCCGGAAGGGCGCAGGCCAGCTCAGTGGGCTCTATGGCTTTCTGCACATCTCCCCTGGCCTCGCCGATAGTCTTGCCCAGCTCCTTGGCACAGAGTACAGACAGCTCCTCCTTGTGAGCGTAGAGGATCTCCCTCCACTTAAACATATACTGTACTCTCTTCCCCAGGGAAAGCGCGGACCACTCCGGGAAAGCCGCCTGTGCGGAAGCGATGGCCTCCTCCACCTCATCCGCTGTGCAGCAGGGCACTTCCGCCATCACTTCTCCGGTGCTGGAGTTGGTAACAGCCATATATTTGTCTGTTTTGGACTCCTTCCACTCTCCGTTTACACAATAACCCATTCTTTTCATGATCGTTTGTTCTCCTTTCGATATTTTACGTTTTATTTTCTGGCAACCATCTCACCGTACAGTTCTTTTTCTTCCTTAATAAATGCATGCACCTGCTCCGGGTTGGGAAGGGAGTCGGAAGAGTTGTTGCTGCGGACCATCATGGATGCCTCCGCGGAACCGAACTCCAGGCATTTCTGGACATCCCAGCCCTGGTACAGCCCATAGAGGAAACCGGAGCCGTATCCGTCACCGCCGCCGAAGCCTTTTCTGGCACTGACGGGGAAAGGCTTTATGGAAAACTGCTGTCCGTCAACAGTGTAAGCTGTGGAACCCTGCATACCGTGCTTGATGACAACGATCTTTGCCCTGTAGCTCTGCCAGTACGCAGCGGACTCCTCATCTGTCATGCCCGGCTTTATCAGCTTTTCTGTCAGGCCAAACTCCTCCCTGGAGCCCATGATGATATCCGCTTCCTTGGCGATAGTCGAATAATAAATGGAGATCTCGTCAGAGTTTTTCCAATTGTATTCACGGTAATCGATATCAAAGATCACCTTTGTATCATTGGCCCTGGCCAGCATCACAGCCTTTATTGCCGCCTCCCGGGAAGGGCTCTCCGCCAGAGCCGTGCCTGAGATCAGGATCGCCTTAGCTGAACGTATATAATCCTCATCGATATCATCAACACTAAGCTGCAGATCAGCTATGCAGTTCCTGTACATCAGGATATGGCTTTCGCTGGGAGAGATCATCTCCGTAAAGGTCAGGCCCAGCTTTTCGCCTCCCGTGCAGCGGGTAATGTGAGAGGTATCAATGCCCTGTTCATTAAAATAATCAACCACATAATCCCCGAACTGATCGTCGGAAACCTTTGCGAAGAAACCGGCCTTCATGCCATGATGGGTGATCCCCACAGCGATATTCGCCGGTGAGCCGCCGACATATTTCTCAAACATGTGCACCTTTTTCAGCGGCTTGAAATCCTCCTTCACCTG
>JAJPYU010000244.1 GCA_021204765.1 Clostridiales bacterium | reverse complement strand
CTCCCGACCAACAGGCTCCACGAGTACAAGAGACAGATGCTGAACATCCTGAATATAATGTACCTGTACAATAAGCTGAAAGCCCATCCGGATATGGAGTTCTATCCCAGGACATTTATCTTCGGAGCCAAGGCAGCGGCAGGTTACGAGGTGGCTAAGCTTACCATCGAACTTATCAATGCCGTGGCTGAGGTGGTAAACAATGACAGGAGCATAGGCGGGAAGATCAAGATAGTCTTCATAGAGGATTACAAGGTCAGCAACGGAGAGATTATCTTCGCCGCGGCGGATGTGTCTGAGCAGATCTCCACGGCCAGCAAGGAGGCTTCCGGCACCGGTAATATGAAGTTCATGCTTAACGGCGCCGTGACCATCGGTACCATGGACGGTGCCCAGGTGGAGATGGTGGAAGAAGTGGGAGAGGAGAACATGTTCATCTTCGGCATGAGCTCCGACGAGGTCATCGAGCACGAGCGTGTCAGGGACTATAACCCCATGGAGATCTTCAATAACGACCAGGATGTCCGCCAGGTGCTGATGCAGCTGATCAATGGTTATTATTCCAGCAACCATACTGAGAAGTTCAGGAAGCTGTACAACTCCCTTCTCAACACCCAGAATACCCAGTATGCTGACACCTATTTCTGCCTGAAGGATTTCCGCTCCTATGCCCAGGCCCATGAGAGGGTGGAACAGACCTACAGGGACGAGAAAAAATGGGCCAGGATGGCCATGGCACAGGTGGCTGCGGTGGGAAAATTCTCCTCGGATCGCACCATACAGGAGTATGTCAGGGATATATGGCACCTGGAGCCGATCACGGTGGAGCCTTTGGAGGATTGAAAAGAAGGGGAACCCCAATGGGGTTCCCCTGTTAAATACATATGAGAAAAATTGGCAGTTTTTTTAAGAGTATACTGGTTTTCATAGTTGCGTACCTGCTGCAGATAGTTGTCGTGGCGGGGATGGTGATATATGCCATACTGGCGGACGGGGGAGGGATCTCCGGCCTGGTCGGAAAGGTCTTCGGGGTCTTTGGAGGGACCTACTCGGTATCGTACAACAGCCAGCTGACGAACCTGATTTACGGCGTGCTGGGTCTGCTGATATTTGTGGTGTGGTATCACCGGGCGCTGGTGAGGCCTTATAAGAAGAAAAAGGGAAGCTATCCGCGGGGATATTCCTTCCACACGATCATGTCAATCCTTTTCCTGGGAATAGGGCTTCAGTATGTGACGACCCTGGTGGCTAATGTGACGGCTTATTTTAAGCCGGACTGGCTTTCGGCTTACCAGAAACTTGTGTCAAATGCCGGTTACGGAAATCCTACAGTGACGATAGTGATTTATTCCATAGTAGTGGCACCCATATTGGAGGAGACTATTTTCCGGGGACTTATATTCCGCTACGCCCGCATAGCTTTCCCCTTCTGGATAGCGAATATCTGGCAGGCACTCCTCTTCGGAGTCATGCACGGGAACTTCCTCCAGGGCATATATGCCTTCGTCATGGGGCTCATCCTGGGCTTTATCGCCCACAGGGGGCGGGGCATCAAATACTCCATCCCGGTGCACATCATATTTAATGTTATCGGGCTGTTTTTCTCCGGACTCATAAGCCTCACTACTTCATTAAGCTACCCCATAGCCATGGCGGCAGGCATGGCCCTGACTATATTCGCCCTGTGGCTCTTCTATACTGATTTTGATACTGATGGAACACGTAGAAGAAGACATCGATAATGCATCCACAGCGTAAATGGGACCCCGTACAAGAAATAGTTCACGAGCAAAACATTTGACGTTTTGCGACGAACTCATTTTTGGACGGGGTCCCTTAAATAATCTCTTTTATATGTATTATTTTCATGATATTATATATCTGGTTTTGAATGAGAGGTAGCCTTATGTCTTTTGTACACCTTCATGTGCATACTGAATATAGCCTTTTGGACGGGTCCAACAAGATCAGCGAATATGTGGACCGCGTGAAAGAACTGGGCATGGATTCCGCCGCTATCACGGATCACGGCGTCATGTACGGCGTCATCGACTTCTACAAGGCTGCGAGAAAGGCCGGCATCCGTCCTATACTGGGCTGTGAGGTCTATGTGGCTCCCGGCTCCCGCTTCGACCGTGAGCAGTCAAAGGGCGACGACAGATATTATCACCTGGTCCTTTTGGCTGAGAATAATACCGGCTACGCCAATCTCATGAAGCTGGTCTCAAAGGGCTTCATCGACGGCTATTATTACAAGCCCCGTGTGGACATGGAGATATTAAACGAATACCACGAGGGCCTTATAGCCCTGTCTGCCTGCCTGGCCGGAGAAGTCTCCCGTTATCTCATAAGAGGCATGTACGACGAGGCAAAGGAGGCGGCCCTTCGCTATGAATCCTGCTTTGGCATGGGCAATTTTTTCCTGGAGCTGCAGGATCACGGCATCCCGGAGCAGCAGCTGGTAAATGCGCAGCTCATGCGCATGCACGAGGAGACCGGGATTGAGCTGGTGGCCACCAA
>JAJPYU010000122.1 GCA_021204765.1 Clostridiales bacterium | reverse complement strand
ATGCCTTTTCGGTAGGTGCGGATACCCCTATGGCTCCGGCAATCTCATCATACTTAAGCTCCTGCCCTGTCCTGGCAGCCATAAACACCAGGAAATCATAAAATTCATTCAGTTTCCCAACCTGGGCCAGGTCTTTTATATCCCGTTCGATATACGTGTTGACATAGTCCATGTAAAATCGATCCCGGTCCAGATCTACGGTGCGCAGCCTTGGCATGCTGCCCATAAATATCTCATGATAAACCTGATGGATATCTTTCGGGACGCTTGTCTGAAGCCGCTCCCTGAGCGCGGAGATCTCCGGGTCAAATATCCCGGCCGGACGCCCTTCCAACTCGGCAGCCGAGAATCCCGACATATCAAAAATGGCGATCCTGCCTGCCAGTGACTCAGAGACATCTTTCATCATTTTAAATTTCTGAGACCCGGTAATCCAGAACATCCCGCCCGCGTCCTCACCATCCAGGGCTTTTTGATCCACTATTTTCTTCATTTCAAGCAGAATGGACGGTACCCGTTGAAACTCATCGATCAGCAATGGATATCCGTAAGTCTCGAAAAAAAGTGCAGGGTCCGTAACTGCGAGACGCCTGGCATTCCCATCGTCCAGGGTAACATAGCGGCGGTCCTTCTCTCTGATATGGTTCAGCATAGTGGACTTGCCGACCTGACGCTGTCCACAGACCATCACAACAGGATAATACCTGGATGCTTCCAGGATCTGTGACTCCAGATGACGTTTTATATACATGGCCTGTTCCTCCGATAAATCTAAAGTGTGGCTTTATTTTACTCGAAGCTCTGGGATGATGCAAGAAATTTTTGAAATAAACATCCGATAAAATCACTTGAACAGATATTAATGTGATCTATATGGCATCCCCTGTCATGAAAATTGAGTCCTGTCTTCCGAATACTAAGAGCCTGGGGTTCTTTCAAGAATAACTATGCGGGAAAAAGGCCGGGGCGTCTGCCCCGGTCTCTTTCCCGTTGATGTATTATACTAACTAAGGGGATTTAGATAGTACTTATACTTCGTAGATCAGATCGCCGTAGCTGGGGAACGGCCACATCTTCTTGTCCACGATGATCTCCAGCTTATCGATGGGAGCCCTCAGGGCTGCCATAGCCTCAAACACCACATCGTGATAGTACACGGCCTGCTCACGGCCCTCAGCCATCGCTTTGCCCTTGTCAGTGACCTCCTCCAGCATTGCCAGGGCATCTCTGGCCTCAGTCAGCAGTGCGGAGCTCTCATTCAGGAGATCTGTCTGGACGCTTACGGCATCACAGCCCGCCGCCTTGACGGAATTGATGGAATCCGCCAGGGAGGTGATGTACTTTATGATAGCCGGGATCAGGGTCTTGCTTGAAATATTTATCATGGCTCTGGCCTCGATATTGATGGACTTAGCATAGTTCTCATAGAGGACCTCAGCCCTGGACTCCAGTTCTGCCTTCGTGAACACCCCGAACTCCTCGAAGAGCTTGATGGCCTTGTCTGTGGTCAGGGTGGGGATGGCATCCACCATGGAGTGGATATTGGGCAGTCCGCGGCGCTCAGCCTCCTCGACCCAGCCCTCGGAATAGCCGTCTCCGTTGAAGATGATCCTCTGATGCTCTATGGCCTGTCTCTTGATCAGGTCGTGGAGGGTGCCGTCGAAGTCCTCGGAAGCCTCCAGCTCATCGCAGGCCTCCTTGAAAGCCTCAGCCACGATGGTGTTAAGCACCACGTTGGGCATGGAGATGGAATCCTGGGAGCCCACCATACGGAACTCGAACTTGTTTCCGGTAAATGCGAATGGTGAAGTCCTGTTGCGGTCTGTGGCATCCTTCATGAACTCAGGCAGGATGTCCACGCCGGTATCCAGCACCTCTCCCTCCAGGGAGTGGGTAGCCACGCCGGTGCTGCACAGCTGGCCTATCACATCGTCCAGCTGGTTGCCTAAGAATACGGAAATGATGGCCGGCGGTGCCTCGTTGGCTCCCAGCCTGTGGTCATTTCCCACATTGGATGCGGACTCACGGATCAGGTCAGCATGGCGGTCAACAGCCTTTAAGATGCAGGTCAGCACCAGCAAAAACTGCAGGTTCTCATGAGGGGTCTTGCCGGGATCCAGCATGTTGATGCCGTCATCCGTGGTGATGGACCAGTTGTTATGCTTGCCGGAGCCGTTGACTCCGTCGAAGGGCTTCTCGTGAAGCAGGCACTGGAGGCCATGCTCGTTGGCCTTTTTCTTAAGAACCTCCATGACCAGATGGTTGTGATCCACGGCGATATTGCAGGTCTCGTAGATGGGAGCCAGCTCGTGCTGGGCCGGTGCCACCTCGTTATGCTGGGTCTTGGCAGGCACTCCCATCTTCCACAGCTCCTCATTTACGTCCTTCATGAAAGCCGCGATACGGGGACGGATAGCTCCGAAATAGTGATCGTCCATCTCCTGGCCCTTGGCAGGCATGGAGCCGAACAGGGTGCGGCCGGTGTAGATCAGGTCTTTCCTCTTTAAATATTTCTCCCTGTCAACCAGGAAGTACTCCTGCTCAGGACCCACGGAAGGGATGACTTTCTTGGAAGTGGTGTTCCCGAAGAGACGAAGCAGACGCAAGGACTGCTCGTTTACGGCCTGCATGGAGCGCAGCAGCGGGGTCTTCTGATCCAGGGCCTCGCCGGTGTAAGAGCAGAATGCAGTGGGAATGCACAGGGTGGCGCCGGCGGCGTCATGGCGCACGAAAGCGTAAGAAGTGCAGTCCCAGGCAGTGTAGCCTCTGGCCTCGCAGGTGGCTCGCAGTCCGCCTGAAGGGAAGGATGAGGCATCAGGCTCACCCTTTATAAGCTCTTTGCCTGAAAAGCTCATGAGCACATGACCCTCGTCATCCGGGGCGGTGATAAATGAATCATGCTTTTCGGCGGTGACACCGGTCAGCGGCTGGAACCAGTGGGTGTAGTGGGTGGCTCCCTGCTCGATGGCCCACTCTTTCATCTCGTGGGCGATGATGTCGGCAGTGGCCGGATCCAGCTCGCCGCCCTCAGCCATTACCTGGCGAAGCTTCTGATATGCCTTTTTCGGCAGCCTCTCTTTCATTACGGAATCGTTAAAAACATACTCTCCGAAGATCTCTGAAACTTTCTTGTTTTCACTCATCTTCTCAGACCTCTCTTTCTTTGATTATCCCCTTATGTATTTTAAGGTAAAAAGCAGGCTGCAAACCGCCTCCCGGACTTATTGCCTATAAAGATAAAAGGCATCCCAAAAAATTGGAACGCCTTTGTTCGCTGTCTGCTCATATAAAAAATATAGTCCTTTTATCCTCAAAATGCAAGAGTGAAATCTCAAAAAAACCTTTCCCATCAGATTTTTGCTCTTTTATACAACCAAAGCACCCATCTAAGGAAATTTTTGGTTACTTTTCCGGTCTGCACAGGTACTCAGCTTCCGCTGCGGTGAGAACGGATAATTTATTTTTCTTTCTTGCGAAGACTGTCCGCTATGGCGGAGAGCTTCTTTAATCGATGGTTCACCCCGGACTTGCCCACAGGCGGATCCAGATAATCTCCCAGCTCCTTTAATGACTCCCGAAGATCTCTGAAACTTTCTTGTTTTCACTCATCTTCTCAGACCTCTCTTTCTTTGATTATCCCCTTATGTATTTTAAGGTAAAAAGCAGGCTGCAAACCGCCTCCCGGACTTATTGCCTATAAAGATAAAAGGCATCCCAAAAAATTGGAACGCCTTTGTTCGCTGTCTGCTCATATAAAAAATATAGTCCTTTTATCCTCAAAATGCAAGAGTGAAATCTCAAAAAAACCTTTCCCATCAGATTTTTGCTCTTTTATACAACCAAAGCACCCATCTAAGGAAATTTTTGGTTACTTTTCCGGTCTGCACAGGTACTCAGCTTCCGCTGCGGTGAGAACGGATAATTTATTTTTCTTTCTTGCGAAGACTGTCCGCTATGGCGGAGAGCTTCTTTAATCGATGGTTCACCCCGGACTTGCCCACAGGCGGATCCAGATAATCTCCCAGCTCCTTTAATGACTCCTCAGGATGAGCCAGCCTGGCCTCGGCCATCTCACGCAGGGCCGGGTCAAGCCTGTCAAGTCCCATCCGCTCCTCTATCAGGCGGATGTCCTCCACCTGTTTCCTGGCGGTGCGCACCGTCTTGTTGATGTTTGCGGCGTCACAGTTTGACTGGCGGTTGGCGGAATTTTTCATGTCCTTTATTATGCGGACATTCTCCAGCTTCATGAGAGCTGACCCCGCTCCCATGATCCCCAGCATATCTACTATGGCTTCGCTGTCCTTTAAATAGACTATGTATTTATTCTTCCTCTTTACAATTCCCGGGGAAATGTCAAAAGTCTCAGCTATATGCTTTATGATCCCTGCCTGTGCCTCGTCGGCACAGACTATCTCAAAATGATAGGATTTGCCCGGATTGCTCATGGAGCCTGATGCCATGAAAGCTCCCCGGATAAAGGCCCGGCGGCAGCAGGAATACTCCAGCAGGCTCTTCCCAAAGCCCGGCTCTTCCCAATCTGCAGTCTCATGCCAGACACGGGAGAACTTATCTCCGGATCCAGCCTCCCTGTACTCGTCGTAGTATAGGACAATACGGTAGAGATTTGTCTTGCCCTTCTTCACTTTCAGATCCACAGAAATATCGAAGGCACGGCGGATGAGCCTCAGGAATTTCTTAGCCAGCAATACATTCTCCGTCTCCACAGTGATGGAGCCCTGCTCCGGGTCGCCCATAAGGGTTCCGGCAAAAAGTATGATGGCTGCAGTCTCCGCAATAAGGCAGTGATAGGCCTCCGGAAACTCCCGGGACAGCTCTGTTTTTATATCTGAAGAAAAAGACATGTGACCTCCTTCAGCAGCATTCACACGGCAAGGGATAATAATACGATTGCGTCAGGCTTGCCTGACAGCAAATGTATTTTATTCCACTGCCTGTACAACAGGCTGCTAAAATCTCCCGATAAACTTTACCTCGGGTTCTAATTCCACTCCAAACATATTCTTTACCGTCGCCTGTATGTGCTCCATCAGCGCCCTTATGTCCGCCGCCGTGGCATCGCCTTTATTGATCACAAAGCCACAGTGCTTCTCCGACACCTGCGCCCCGCCTACAGTATATCCTCTGAGCCCCGCGTCCTCGATGAGCTTCCCGGCAAAATACCCTTCCGGCCGCTTAAATGTGCTCCCGGCACTGGGATATTCCAGAGGCTGCTTTGAGATTCTCTTTTCCTTTAATTCATCCATGCGGGACAGTATGGACTCCTGCCGGTCCTCTTTTAAAGAAAAGGCCGCTGCCAGAACGATATAGCCTTTTTCAGGGATGGCGCTGTGGCGATAGGACAGTGAAAGCTCTTCCACCGGAATGTCCTTTATCCCACCCTCAGGGGTCAGGATTGTAACCGAACTTAGGATATCTTTCATCTCTCCTCCGTAAGCTCCGGCATTCATGGCCACGGCTCCGCCCACGCTGCCGGGTATCCCGGAGGCAAATTCCATACCGGCAAGGCCGCTTCTCGCGGCCTCCGCTGCCACAGCCGAGAGCAGGGCTCCGGCACCGGCCTTTATGGCTCCGCTTTCCACTGAGATATCCGCCATGGCCTTTCCTATCTCTATGACCACTCCGTCCACGCCCTCATCTGAGCAGAGCAGGTTACTGCCGTTCCCTATGATGAGATAAGGGATGTCCTGCTGCCTGCAGTAATCCGCCACCCCAGGCAGGCTGCCCACCGCAGGTGTTACAAGGAAATCAGCCGGTCCGCCCACACGAAAAGTGGTATGCCGGCTCATGGGCTCATCACACATGACGTTTCCTGTCCCGGCCATCTCACAGAGATCCTTATATATTTTTCCGCTGTCAGAAAGCTGGGTCATAATATTTCCTCCGACTCAAACACACATACTCGCTCAATATCTTATGATACCAGGAAGGCAACATAGCCCCTAAGCGCCTCATACAGGTCTGCCTTGCTGATAATCTCCCAGGGGGCGTGCATATTGAGCACCGCCACGCCGCTGTCTATGACCTGCATGTTGAAAAGCCCCAGGATAAAGGCAATGGTGCCTCCGCCACCGGCATCCACCTTGCCCAATTCAGCCGTCTGGAAATACACACCCGCATCATCCATTATCTTCCTCACCAGGGCCACATACTCGGCGTTGGCATCATTGGATCCGGACTTTCCCCTGGAACCGGTGAACTTGTTAAAGACCAGGCCCCGCCCGAAGTAAGCGCAGTTCTTCTTCTCCATGACATCGCCGTACAAGGGATCATAAGCCGCACTGACATCTGAGGAGAGAGCCCGGGAATTCTGCAGAGCCCTGCGGAGCCCCAGCTCCGAGTAATCCCCGCGGGCTGCCATGATCTCAGCGGTGGTATTCTCAAAAAATTTTGACTGCATTCCGGTGGCTCCCACGCTGCCGATCTCCTCCTTATCTACCAGAAGGCAAACTGAGGTGCGCTTCGGCACGGTCATTTCCAACATGGCCGCAAAGGAGGGGTAGGCACAGACCCTGTCGTCGTGGCCGTAGCCCATGAGCATACTCCGATCGAATCCGTAATCCCTGCAGGCTCCCGCCGGCACCACCTCTATCTCCGCGGAGAGAAAATCCTCCTCCTCTATGCCGTACTGCTCAGCCAGTATATTAAGGATATTCCCGACGATCTTCTTTTTATCTTCCTTTGTCTTCTCGTCATCATTTTCGGCGGCTTTCATGGGCATACTGCCCACCAGCACATCCATGTTCTCGCCCTCGATGACCGCGGAGGCTTTCTTATCCATCTGTTTGGAAGAGAGGTGTACCAGAAGGTCGCTTACGCCAAATACCGGATCGTCCTCCTTCTCTCCCACATTCACTGTCACCACGCTGCCGTCTTTCTTTGCTATGACACCGTGGAGAGCCAGAGGAATGGTGACCCACTGATACTTCTTCACTCCGCCGTAGTAGTGAGTGTCCAGAAGCGCCATGTCGCTGTCCTCATAGAGGGGATTCTGCTTTAAGTCCAGCCGCGGGGAGTCAATGTGGGCTCCCAGGATATTCATCCCGGCCTCCAGGGGCTCGTTTCCTATGACATACAGAGCCAGGTTCTTGCCCTTATTATCCGCAAATACCCGGTCTCCGGGCGCAAGACCCGTACCGCTTGCCTTCACGTCCTCCAGATCCATGAATCCGGCTGCTTTCGCCTGAGCTTTGAGGGCAGCCACGCATTCCCTCTCCGTCTTGCATGCTGAGAGAAACTGCCTGTACTCCTCTGCAAAAGCAAATACCTTCGCTTTCTCCTCCTCAGTATATTTTTCCCATGCGTTCTTTCTTTCCATATTTATAAAGCCCCTTTCTTATTTCGTGATATTTCATTTTTATCCTGTGATTTTTTAGTGTTCTCCCGCGCATCATCAGTCCTACCGCCCTCTTCCAGGTTCTCCTGGACCCGGCGGTATAGCTCCGCTGCCGCATTGTATCCCATCTTCTTCTGTCTGTGGTTGACAGCCGCCGTCTCACAGATGACTGCCAGGTTCCTTCCGGGACGGATAGGAATGGTATGGCAGACTACCTTGGTGCCGAGGATCTCGGTGTATTCCTCGTCCATCCCAAGCCTGTCGTATTCCCTGGCCCGCTCCCAGTGCTCCAGCCTGATGACCAGGTCTATGGTCTGGCGCTCCTTGACGGCCTCAACGCCGAACAGGGTCTTCACATCGACTATGCCTATGCCCCTCAGCTCGATAAAATACTGGGTAATCTGGGGAGACTGGCCTACCAGGGTATCGTCGCTCATCTTCCTGATCTCAACCACATCATCGGTTACCAGCCTGTGACCGCGGCGGATAAGTTCCAACGCTGCCTCGCTCTTCCCTATCCCGCTCTCTCCCAAAAGCAGCACGCCCTCTCCGTAGATATCCACCAACACGCCATGGATGGAAATGGAGGGTGCCAGCTCTCCGCTTAAATAGCGGATTGCCTGGGCCATAAAGTTGGAGGTTGATTTCCTGGTACCGAGTATCGGTATCCCCCTCTCCCTGGCTTTGGCGATGGCCTTGCCATATGGGGCAAATCCCCGACACATCACCATGCAGGGAATATCCTGATCCAGCAGCTTCACGTACCGTTTTTCCCTGAGGTCTGCAGGCAGCTGCTCTAAATAGGATGACTCCACCTTTCCTATGATCTGTATCCGGCCCTTTGCAAAATGCTCAAAATATCCGGTGAGCTCCAGTCCCGGCCTGTTCACGTCCGACTTGGTGATATGGACCTCTTCCAGATCTATCTCCGGCGTAAAATTCCTGAGCTTCATCTCCCTGGCAAACTGTGCCACGCTTACTTTTGACATCTCATGCCTCCCCTCACGCTGCCTCAACCCATACAGCCAAACCTCATTTTACTCCCCTTATACCGCAAAATCCATGCAGGTGCTGTTTTGGCACAATTTACTCGTTCTTCCCGCACCAGCAGCGGAGTGCCTGGTGCGGGAGTGAAAAGTAAACATCCCTCTATTCACTTTCTCCGTCAGTATTGCCCACTGTCGGATGGAAAAATCCGAAGACCGACACCGCCGCCTGCCTGTTCATTGAGGGCACTGCAGCCAGCGTCTCCACATCCGCTTCCCTGATGGCCTCCAGAGACAAAAAGGCCCTCATCAGCGCCTTCCGCCTCTCCTTTCCAACACCGGGAATATCCTCCAGCACGGAATGGATCTGCTCCTTACTCCTGAGGGAGCGATGATACTCTATGGCGAAGCGGTGAGCCTCATCCTGTATCCGGGTGATCAGCTTAAATCCCTCAGAGTGAACGTCTATGGGCATCTCCTTATTGTTATAGTACAGTCCCCTGGTCCTGTGGAAGTCGTCCTTTACCATGCCACAGACCGGTATATCGAGTCCCAGTTCAGCAAGGACCGCCAGGGCGATATTTACCTGCCCCTTTCCGCCATCCATAAGTATCAGATCCGGGAAGCGGGTAAAACTGCCGTACTCCTCTCCCAATTCTTTCTCTCTGTTAGTCCGGCGTTCCTCCATGCCATGGGTGAAGCGCCTGATCAGTACCTCCCTCATGGAGGCGTAATCATCGGGACCGGTGACTGTCCGCAGCTTAAATCTCCGGTAATCGCTGCGGCAGGGCTTCCCCTTCTCATATACCACCATGGATCCCACAGACTCAAAGCCGTTGGTATTGGAAATGTCGTAGGCCTCCATGCGCCGGACGTATCCCAGTCCCAGCAAAGCCGATATCTCCTTTACCGCTCCTATGGTCCGGCCCTCCTCCCGGCGTATCCTCTCCTTATCCTGGACAAGGACCATGCGGGCATTCTCCGCGGCCAGCTCCACCAGCTTCTCCCGGCCGCCTTTCTTCGGCACCCGGATGCGGCATCTCGTGCCCCGGCGGACAGTCAGCCACTGCTCGGTGACTGCCATATCTTCAGGCTCCTCCTGGAGCATTATCTCTTTCGGTATAAATGGTGTCCCGGCGTAATACTGCCTGATAAATACCGAGAGCACCTCCCGGGGCGTGTCCTCCGTACCCACATTTACACGGAAATGCTCCCGGCCTATGAGCTTTCCCTCTCTCACGAAAAATACCTGGACCACCGCATCCCTCTCATCCATAGCCAGGGCGATGATGTCCCTGTCCTCGCCGTCGGAGTCAGTGATCTTCTGCTTCTGGGCTACCTGCTTCACGCTGGCCAGTAAGTCCCTGTACTCAGCAGCTTTCTCGAAATCCATCCCGGCTGCCGCAGTCTGCATTTTCTCTTCCAGGTCTGTTAATATGAGGGAATATTTTCCCGAGAGAAAATCCAGGGCACCCTGTATCCGCTCGCGATATTCCTCCGGCGTCACATATCCCTGGCAGGGAGCCACGCACTGGTGTATATGGTAATTGAGACAGGGGCGCTCTTTACCGATGTCTCTCGGAAGTGAACGATTGCAGCTCCTCAGCCGATATAATTTTCTTATCAGATCTATGGTGTCCCGCACCGCTCCCGCACTGGAATAAGGGCCAAAGTAGCGGGACTTATCTTTTTTCATCTGCCGTGAAAAGAGAACTCTGGGATAGGTCTCTCCCAGAGTCACTTTTATATAAGGATAAGTCTTGTCATCCTTAAGCATCGTGTTGTACTTGGGGCGATGCTCCTTTATTAAATTGTTCTCCAGTACCAGAGCTTCCAGCTCCGAGTCTGTTAGGATATACTCAAAACGGGCGATGTGGGTCACCATCTTCTCAATTTTCGGACTCTTTGAACGGCTGGCCTGAAAATACTGGCGGACACGATTCCTTAAGCTTACCGCTTTCCCGATGTAAATGATGACATCATCCGCATCGTGCATCAGATATACCCCCGGATGGTCGGGCAGCTTCTTTAATTCTTCTGAAATGTCAAATGCGGCCTCACTCATCGAAGGCCTCCTCCGGGGCCACCTCCGTCCCAAAGCCTGAGCTTCCTGCCTTGTGAGACATTTCTCCGGTCTCCGAGTCATAGACCTCACCCTGAGGCGTATCCTCTATATAGGCCTCCACAGCCACAGGGGCATGAGCCTCGCGCATCTCGTTAAATATACTCATGAACTCCGTGCCGGTGATGGTCTCATGGTCGTAAAGGTAGTCGGCTATACGTTCCAGGATCTCAATATTCCTATAGAGCATCTGCTTCGCCGTATCGTAGGCCCTGGCCAGCATGGCCTTTACCACCTCATCCACCTTGGCAACCGTGCTCTCAGCCACCGTGGACACAGGCCGGCCGTCCAGATACTGGCTCTCTATGGTCTCCATGGCCATGAGTCCGAACTCCTTTGACATTCCAAGGCGGGTGACCATGGCCCGGGCTATCTTCGTGGCCTGCTCTATATCGTTGGCAGCACCGGTGGTGATAGTGCCGCACTTTATCTCCTCTGCCGCCCGGCCGCCCATGTAGGTGACCAGCTGGGCCTCCAGCTCGGCCCGGGTCTGGAGATACTTCTCCTCTTCCGGGGTCTGCAGGGTATATCCCAGAGCTCCCATAGTACGGGGAACGATAGTGATCTTCTGAACCGGTTCAGAGTCCTTCTGCAGGGCGCTGACCAGGGCATGTCCCACCTCATGGTAAGCCACCAGCCGCTTTTCTTTCGGGCTCATGATGCGGTCTTTCTTCTCCTTACCGGCGATGACCACCTCAATGGACTCGAAAAGGTCTGCCTGCGTCACATATTTCCTGCCGTGTTTTACCGCATTGATGGCAGCCTCATTTACCATATTTGCCAGATCGGAACCCACACAGCCCGCCGTGGCCAGAGCCAGTGCATCGAAATCCACCGTGTCATCCATGAGGACATTGCGGGAATGTACTTTTAAAGTCTCAACACGGCCCTTCAAGTCTGGCTTATCCACTATAACCCGCCTGTCAAAACGTCCGGGACGAAGCAGAGCCTTATCCAGCACCTCAGGCCTGTTGGTGGCAGCCAGGATCAGCACACCCTTGGAGCTGTCAAAGCCGTCCATCTCAGCCAGCAGCTGGTTTAAGGTCTGCTCACGCTCATCGTTGCCGCCACCGTAACGGCTGTCACGGCTCTTTCCTATGGCGTCTATCTCATCTATGAATATGATACAGGGAGCCTGCTTCTGGGCCTCCTTAAATAAATCTCTCACACGGGATGCGCCGACACCGACGAACATCTCCACGAAATCGGAACCTGCCAGTGAAAAGAAAGGAACTCCTGCCTCTCCGGCCACTGCTTTGGCGAGAAGCGTCTTACCTGTGCCGGGAGGCCCCACAAGCAGGGCACCCTTGGGAAGCTTGGCTCCGATATCCTGGTATTTTCTCGGATTATTCAGGAAGTCCACCATCTCCTGCAGGGTTTCTTTAGCCTCGTCCTGTCCGGCCACGTCATTAAAGTTGACTCCGGTGCTCTTTTCCACGTACATCTTGGCAGTGCTTTTTCCCACTCCCATGATACCGCCGCCGCCTCCGGCACCGCCGCCCATTCTCCTCATTACCACCATGAAGATGATCCAGATGATGGCCAGAGGAATGACCAGACTTAAGATACTTGCCACCATGGCCGAAGAGCTGGTATTCTTGCCGGCGTAATCCACACCGTACTTATCCAGGATATCGTAAAGCCTGTCATCTCCCAGATTCACAGTATTATAAGTGATGGTGTAGAAACTGTCATCGTCCTGCACTGGTGTGATGACAATCTCGGAGGAGGTGATAGTGACGCTCTCCACCTTACCCTGCTCCACCATGGTCATGAAGTCGGAGTAGGATATCTCCTGGTTTGTCGCAGATGAAAACTGCCTTGCAAAGGAAAATATCAGAAGAATGACGATAAAGGCGACCATGACCAGCCACATAATGTTCTGGCTGTTCTTGCCGTTCTTTTTATTGTTTGGGCCGCCCATTCCGCCCTGATCACGCCTTTTCGGATCCATTAAATATTACCTGCTGCGCTCTTTTTGATCTCGCGCGTCCCTCATATATATTCCCCAAAATATTTATTTTATTCATTCTGCTCCCCGTAAACCAATGCCGCTTCCACCAGTCCCTTAAAGAGGGGATGGGGGTGATTAGGCCTGGACTTTAATTCCGGATGACCCTGAGTCGCTATGAAATAATTATGATCCGGCAGCTCCAGCATCTCCACTATGCGTCCGTCAGGGGACATGCCGCAGAGCTTCATGCCATATTCCGTCAATATGCCGCGGTAATCATTGTTTACCTCGTAGCGATGGCGGTGGCGTTCATGGATCAGCTCAGATCCATAGAGCCCGTATGCCCTGCTGGCCTTATCCAGCTTGCAGGGATAGGCACCCAGCCTCAGTGTGCCGCCTATATCCACCACTCCGTCCTGATCCGGCATCAGTGCGATGACCGGATGCATGGTGGAGGGATTGAGCTCTATGCTGTGGGCGTCCTTAAGTCCGCAGACATGGCGGGCATACTCCACTATGGCCAGCTGCATGCCGAGGCACAGACCCAGATAAGGGATCCTGTTCTCACGGGCATAGCGGATGGCCTCAATCTTGCCCTCTATCCCCCGGGAACCGAAGCCCCCCGGCACCACTATGCCGCAGACCCCATGGAGTAATCCGTCCACGGTCTCAGGGGTGACTTTCTCGGAATCCACCCAGCGGATATTCACTGTGGCGTGATTCGCTATACCGCCGTGCTTTAAGGCCTCAACTACGGAAATATATGCGTCGTGAAGAGCCGTGTATTTGCCGACTATGGCTATCTCTGTCTCGCAGGTGGGATGCTTCAGATCCTCCACCATCTTCTTCCAGCCGTCGAGATCCGGCTCGGGACATTCAAGATGCAGGCATTCGCAGGCCACCTGGGCCAACTGCTCCTTTTCCAGGGCCAGCGGAGCCTCATAGAGACACTCCACATCCATATTCTGGATGACGTGGGAAACCGGTACATTGCAGAAGAGGGCTATCTTGTCTTTCACGGCATCGGTCAGCTCCCGCTCAGTGCGGCAGACTATGATATCCGGCTGTATTCCCATGCCCTGGAGCTCTTTGACACTCATCTGGGTGGGCTTAGTCTTTAACTCCTCGGAACCGTGAAGGTAAGGCACCAGGGTCACGTGGCAGATGATGGCATTCTCATGTCCCACCTCATGCTGGAACTGCCTGATGGCCTCCAGGAAAGGCTGACCCTCGATATCACCCACTGTGCCTCCCACCTCAATGATGGCTATCTGCATCTCATCGGAGGTGTAATTTCTGTAAAATCTGCTCTTTATCTCATTTGTAATATGTGGGATCACCTGGACAGTACCCCCGCCGTAGTCACCCCGGCGCTCCTTTTTTATAACGGTCGAATACACTTTCCCGGTGGTGACATTGGACTGCTTTGTCAGGCTCTCATCGATGAATCGCTCGTAATGTCCCAGATCCAGGTCCGTCTCCGCACCGTCATCGGTAACGAAGACCTCGCCGTGCTGTATGGGGTTCATAGTCCCGGGATCGATATTGATTTAAGGGTCGAACTTCTGCATGTTCACCTTATAGCCGCGGGCCTTGAGCAGCCGCCCCAGGGACGCCGCCGTAATAC
>JAJPYU010000186.1 GCA_021204765.1 Clostridiales bacterium | reverse complement strand
CCTCCTCCTGGACGGTGCCGACTACCATGATCTTCGTCCCCTCGGGGATCAGCCCCAGGTCCTTCATGATACGGGCGCCGTAGACGGCTGAAACTATGCCGCCGCACTGATCAGAGACACCGCGGCCGCCGATTTCCTCGTCATTTTCATATCCGTCGTAGGGGTCGAAGTCCCAGTTGTCAATGTTGCCGATACCCACGGTATCGATGTGAGCGTCATAGGCGATGATGCTCTCGCCCCGTCCCATATATCCGATGACATTTCCCTGGGGGTCAATGACCACCTCGTCGAAATCCAGCTTTTTCATCTCGGTCGCGATGGTTTCAATATGAGCCTTCTCTCCGCAGCTCTCGCCGGGATTTTTCACGATGGCGCGCAGAAACCGGGTCATATCAACTTTGTAGCTTTCAGCCAGTTCCCTGATCTTTGAGTAATCCATAATCATTTTCCTCCTGCTTATGATTAGATATAGACTGATATAGACATTTGTTTCCTTTGGGAGTCGTCTGCTGTGTCCTTTATCAGACACGCAGACAACGGTAAAATCCGGGGATTATTCGTCCAGGTAATCCCTGCCGCCCCAGACGATCTCCTTATAACGCTCAGGGTCGGTATCGCCCTCGGTGGAGAAGAGGAGAACACTGGAGTGTTCATCCAGCTGCAGGGCTTCCTTCAGATCGGCGTAATCCGGGTTAGTCATGATCTCGCAGAGCACTCCGAAGCCGACAGCTCCGGACTCTCCGGAGGTCACCTGGGGGTCGCCCTTTATGGGAGCGGCCAGCATGCGCATGGCCCTGGCGCTGACCCAGTCAGGCGCGGCAGCGAAAACAGAGACGTGGTTTTTTAAAATGTCCCAGGATGTGGTGTTGGGCTCTCCGCATGCCAGTCCGGCCATGATGGTGGGCATGTCGCCCTTTACGTTGTGCTCTTCGCCGTCGCCGGCCACAGCTCCTTTGTACAGGCAGGCCGCCGTGTCTGCTTCCACCACACATACGATGGGCGGGTCGTCAGGATACAGGTTGGCGAAATATCCCTGGACGCTTCCGGCCAGGGAGCCGACTCCGGCCTGGACGAACACATGGGTTGGGCGGTTGATGCCGAGCTGCCACAGCTGCTCGCCGGCCTCCATGGACATGCTGCCGTAGCCCTGCATGATCCAGGAGGGGATCTCCTCATAGCCTTTCCAGGCGGTATCCTGGATCACCACGCCGTTTTCAGTTTTTGCGGCGGCTGCGGCGGCCATGCGGACACAGTCGTCATAGTTGACTTCCTCTATGGAGGCCTCGGCGTTTTCGGCCAGGATATGGTTTAAGCGGTTTATAGTAGAACCTTTCGGCATGAAGACCACTGCCTTCTGGCCCAGGCGGTTGGCGGCCCAGGCGACGCCGCGGCCGTGATTTCCGTCAGTAGCGGTAAAAAAGGTGGCCTGTCCGAACTCTTTGCGCAGAGCGTCAGAGGTCAGAGTATTAAAATCAAGCTCAGAGATATCCCGCCCGGTCTGCTGAGCGATATATTTCGCTATGGCATAGGATCCGCCCAGCACCTTGAAGGCATTTAAGCCGAAACGGTAGGATTCGTCCTTCACGCATATATCCTGCAGGCCCAGATATTCTGCCATATGGGTCAGATGGGCCAGGGGTGTGGGTTTATAGCCGGGGATAGTCCGGTGGAAATTCCTGGCATGGGCCACTTCCTCCATGGAAAGCAGCGGCAGATTGGCGTCAGCTGTTTTCGGCAGGTTGTTTTTAATCCATTTTATTTTTCTCATAAACATCCTCCTTTTCTTAGTCCGGGTTTTTAGGATCCGCTTTTATATAGCTGTATAATGTGTATTTTGAGATACCAAAATACTGAGATACCTTGTCTCCGGACTTTGTGATAAGGAAGGCACCGGATTCATTCAAAAACCTGATGGCCTCAATCTTCTCGTTCTTGGTCATCAGGGATGCAGGCTTGCCCACCAGAGCTACCGACTGGGCGATGAGTTCATCCAGGATATCTGCCACATTAGTCTGTATCTTTTCAGGCTCCTTCTTATCAGAAGTGCCGGCCTCAGGACAGTCACAGATCAGGGTCTGAATGTAATCTTTAAAATACATCAGATTTGTGATGTCGTAATTTACAGCGAAGATGTAGCTTATGGGGCCGCCTTCTGTCTCCCGGACAAAAATAGTGGAAGATTTTAATATCCGGCCGTCCCCGCTCCGGGTCAGGTAACCCAGATGATCCGAGATCTTATTCGGATCCTTCTTAAGTGCCTCCAGGACTATCCGCGAGGGCCCGTCACCGGCCTGACGGTTGGTGACCTGACCGTTTTCTATATAAACTATGGATTTGTCCAGGCTTTTTCGGGTCAGATCATGGATCACGATTTCACAGTCGCTGCCGAACTGCACCGCCATAGCTCTTGCCATCTGTTTTAACAGGTCAAGTGTCATTCCCATGTGCTCCGCCTCCTTTTCCAGCCTGTTTCACAGGTAGTCAGAACAGTTATATGGCTACATTCAAGCAAGCTTGAAGTATCCATATAGC
>JAJPYU010000107.1 GCA_021204765.1 Clostridiales bacterium | reverse complement strand
ATGTTAAAATAGCGACATATTTGAAAAACAGGAGAAATGAAATGGCAGATGAAAAGAAATACGCATTACTTATAGATGTGGACAATGTCTCGCCGAAATATCTGGACGTGATGATAAGCGAGGCTAAGTCCTACGGCACAGTCAGTGTTCGCCGGGCCTACGGTGACTGGACGGACATACAGAAGAGGAGCTGGAAGCGGCTGCTCCTGGACGCCTCCATCATCCCCATCCAGCAGTACAGCTACACATTCGGAAAGAACGCCTCGGATTCGTCCATGATAATCGATGCCATGGACATACTTTACACGGACAATGTGGACGGCTTCGTCATCGCATCCTCGGACAGTGATTTTACCCGGCTGGCCATGAGGCTTCGTGAGGCGGGGAAGATGGTCATAGGCATGGGAGAGTCCAAGACTCCCAAAGCTTTCGTCCGCTCCTGCGAGGAGTTCAAATATCTGGATGTCCTCTATGCCAACAGTACCGAGGAGGAGCAGACAGCGGTAACTGAAGGCGCATCCGGGGATAGCGATGCCGGAGAAAATGATGACTCCGCGGCTGAGGCTTCCACCATCACGAAGCTTTCTAAGATAAAGCGGGCTATATTTGACATTATCGACAAGAATTCCGATGAGGACGGGCGGATGCTCCTCTCCGAGCTGGGGAGGCTCTTGAATAAGAGATATTCGGATTTCGATGAAAGAAATTACGGGAAATACCGGAAGTTCTCCGAATTCATTCGGCAGATCGATGGGCTGGAGATAGAGATGGTCAGCTTTGATGATAATAAGAAGACACCGCTGGCATACGTGCGTAAGAGTGAGCAGAGCAGTTCCGTAAAGGGTAAGAAAGGGAATAAAAATAAATAATATATTGCATTAAGCACCAGCCTCTGTTACAATAACAGAGTCGGGGAATTTGTCAGAATTTTGAAGAGGGCGGAGGCATGAAAGGTTACTATACAATCAGTGATTTTGCTAAGCTGAGGAATATCAATATCAATTCGCTGAGATATTACGAGAGGCTTGGACTGCTTACACCTACCTTTATAGACAGAGACACGAAATACCGCTACTACACAGCGGATCAGCTCTCCATTCTGGACATTATCCTGCTTTGCATTGACCTGGAGATTCCCTTAAAAGACCTGGCCAGCTACCAGACGAAGGATTTAAGCCGGAATCCGAAGCTCCTGGAGGAGTATAAGAACATGGCCATGGAGCGCATCATGGAGATCCAGACCGGCTTTAAGAAGATAGAATACATCCAGAAATGCCGTGAGGAGCAGGCACCTTACGTGAGCCGGGACGGTATCTACCAGAGGGAGATCCGTACCCGATATCTCTACTTGACAGAGTACGATGGGGACACCGCTGACAGCAGGCAGTTCGACAGGGCTTTCCGTGAACGCTTCCAGTTCGCCCAGGATAACGGCCTGACCCCTGTGATGTCCGGGGGATTTGCTTTCTCCTTTAGCGGAAATGAGCCGCCTTACACCCAGCTATACCTGGAGGTGCTGACACCGGAGCGGGGTGACAGCAATCCGGAGGTCTCCGACAAGCTGATGAAGGTTCCCACTATGATCTTCTCCTGCCTGCGCATCGTGGGTGAGCTGCAGACCGATTTCGTGAGGATCATACGCCAGGTATTCCCTCCGTCAACGAGACGCCTGGCCCTGGTGGCGAAGCAGGTGCAGTATGAGTCCCCCAGGGAGCATATGTACCACGAGATCCAGGTGCTGGACGGCTTCCAGACCCTGTCCCACTGAGAGATTGCCGGCAAGGCAGTTAGAGTGGCACAGCTGCCCCGGTCGGCTGCAAACACGAGTGCCACCGGCACTCAGCAACTCCGCCCAAAACATTAGAAAGGAAATACAACTATGAGCACATATTCATATAAGACTAAAGGAACCTGTTCCTCCCGCATAGACGTGGAGCTGGATGGGAATGTTGTTAAGAAAGTGAAATTCACCGGCGGCTGCAATGGGAATACCCAGGGAGTCGCGAAGCTGGCCGAGGGTCACACCGTGGAGGAGATAGAGTCGATGCTTTCCGGCATCCGCTGCGGCTTTAAGCATACCTCCTGCCCGGACCAGCTGGCGAAGGCAGTCAGGGAGGCCTACAATACGCAGTAAATGGGGTATTGCATTTTATATTTATCTGTGGTAGTATTGCCAGTGGACAAAGGCGTCCGGAGAAATCCGGGCGCCTTTTCTATATTGGATTTCGAGAGCACCAGGTGCGGATACTGCGAACACTTCATGAGCGATAGCGAATATAGTGAGAGAGTATGCGTTAGTCGGAATCCGCAGCGTAAAATATTTTTCAGAGGAGGAAAAAGGATATGAATACAGGTGATACCGCGTTCATGCTGATCTGTTCCGCGCTGGTAATGTTTATGACCCCTGGCCTGGCCTTCTTCTACGGCGGCCTGGTGAGGCGTAAAAATGTTGTAAATACCATGATGTGCTGCGTGGCAATCATGGGTCTGGCCATAGTCATGTGGGTGGCTTTTGGCTACTCCCTCTCCTTCGGGG
>JAJPYU010000153.1 GCA_021204765.1 Clostridiales bacterium | reverse complement strand
CTTGTTGCTGTTATCCCGGCCTACTTCCTCTAAAATGTCATTTAACTGCTCATCTCTGTAGTCATTACAGGTCTTCTTATTTCTCTCCAGCTTGTAGAGGGGAGGCTGGGCCAGATAAACATAGCCCTGCTTAATAAGTTCCGGCATGAAACGATAGATAAAGGTCAGCATCAGTGT
Organism: Clostridiales bacterium; assembly: GCA_021204765.1. Taxonomy (GTDB): domain Bacteria; phylum Bacillota; class Clostridia; order Lachnospirales; family Lachnospiraceae; genus Eubacterium_I. Next base: position 2,367 of record JAJPYU010000153.1, on the reverse strand, counting down.
ACTGATATGGGCTCCGTCCACATCGGCATCAGTCATGATGATTATCTTGTGATAGCGCAGCTTATTTATATCAAAATCTTCGTGGATCCCGGTGCCGAAAGCTGTAATCATGGCTTTGATCTCCTCGTTGCCGTATATCCGATCCAGACGGGCTTTCTCCACATTAAGGATTTTGCCGCGGAGAGGGAGTATGGCCTGAGTGGAGCGGATCCTGGCGGTTTTTGCAGAGCCGCCGGCGGAATCACCCTCGACTATAAAAATCTCGCAGTTGGCCGGATCCTTGTCAGAACAGTCTGCAAGCTTTCCGGGAAGGGAAGTAGTCTCCAAGGCAGTCTTTCTCCTGGTAAGCTCCCGAGCCTTCCTGGCAGCCTCTCTGGCCCGTTGGGCCAGGACTGACTTCTCGCAGATGGTCTTGGCTATAGTGGGATTCTGTTCCAAATAATAGGTCAGCTGCTCGCTGACTACACTGTCCACAGCCCCGCGAGCCTCACTGTTGCCCAGCTTCTGCTTCGTCTGTCCCTCAAACTGGGGCTCTTCAATTTTAATACTGATGATAGCCGTAAGACCCTCACGGATATCCTCACCGGAGAGGGCCGCCTCAGTGTCTTTAAGCAGCTTGTTATTCCTGGCATAATTATTGAAAGTCTTGGTCAGGGCATTTCTGAAACCTGCCATATGAGTGCCGCCCTCAGGGGTCGTGATATTATTTACAAAACTGAAAGTGGACTCATTATAAGAGTCGTTGTGCTGCATGGCCACTTCCACATACACATTGTCCTTCACACCCTCGCAGTAAATGATATCCTCGTAGAGAGACTCCTTGCTGTGATTGAGATACTGGACAAACTCTTTTATGCCTCCTTCGTAGTGGAAACTTTCCTCTCTTGCCGAATCCTCTCTTTTATCAGTCAGGGTGATGCGAAGCCCTTTAGTCAAAAAGGCCATCTCCCTCAAGCGCTGCCTCAGGACATCATAGTCGAAATCCACTTCCTCAAAAATAGTATCATCAGGCTCGAAGACCACCATGGTGCCGGTGTCTTCCGGATCACAGTCGCCAACCACTCTTAAATCATACATGGTCCTGCCCCGCTCATATCTCTGCTCATATACGTGGCCCTCACGGCGTACTTTTACTTCCAGCCAGTTGGAAAGAGCATTAACTACAGAGGCACCCACGCCATGAAGTCCTCCGGATACCTTATATCCGCCTCCGCCGAACTTGCCGCCAGCGTGGAGGACAGTAAAAACCACCTCCACGGCAGGTTTCCCTGCCTTGTGATTTATATCCACAGGAATTCCGCGCCCATCATCGATGACGGTAATGGTATTATCTTCGTTTATAGTCACCTGTATATGTGTGCAGAATCCTGCCAGAGCTTCATCCACAGCGTTATCCACAATCTCGTAGACCAGATGGTGAAGTCCCCGGGATGAGGTACTGCCGATATACATACCGGGCCGTTTTCTCACTGCTTCCAGGCCTTCCAGTATCTCTATCTGATCTCCGCCGTACTGTTCCTGATCAATAATCTCACTCATCATATTCCTCCTGTTATATCTCTGCATCCTTTTACGACATTGCCTGTCATTTATTCCGCAACACTGTCTTTTCTTCTATTTTCCCGTTTTTTACATAAAATACCCTGTTGATCTGAAAACGATTTTTCACGAACTCGTCCAAACCAGTGCATGTTATAATGGCCTGAATGTCGCTGATACTGGCCAACAAATAGTTCTGTCTTTTACTGTCAAGCTCCGATAGCACATCGTCCAGAAGGAGCACCGGGGTCTCCCCTGTAGTCCTTTTCATCATCTCTATCTCTGCCAGCTTCAGGGAAAGTGCGACAGTCCGCTGCTGACCCTGAGAACCATATTTTCTGATGTCCACACCGTTAACATAAAAACAGATGTCATCCCGATGCGGTCCTATGGATGTCATCCCGGTTTTTTTATCCTTCTGTCTGTTGCGATCGAGCTCATCTCTCATCTGCGATATCTCACATACCGACTCATATTTTAAAACCAGCTTCTCCCTTTCTCCGGAAATTTTGCCGTGAATATATGCTACTATTTCGTTTAGCTGACTAATAAATTCTTCCCGCCGTAACGATATCTTTTCTCCATAATTTATCAATTGTTCATCCCAGACAGGAAGTGTTTCTTCCAGATTCGGGCGAAAATATATATCCTTCAACAGCTGGTTTCTCTGCTTTAGCACCTTATTGTAAGATGTCAGGTCTGCCAGATATATCCTGTCAATCTGGGAGAGCTCCATATCAAGAAATTTTCTTCTCTTTGAAGGACCTTCCTTGATGATATTTAAGTCCTCCGGTGAAAAGAATACAATGTTGAGCATACCAAAAATAT
>JAJPYU010000165.1 GCA_021204765.1 Clostridiales bacterium | reverse complement strand
TCCCGTTCATTCATCCGTTCTACATATTCCGGATCTGCCAGCTTTCTGGCTCTGTCTGCGTTTCTCCTTTTCTCAAGAAATTTCTGATATTCCTCCTGCGCTTCCGGATCGCCGGCCTCGGCGGCCGCTTTCAGCGCTGCGCGTTTCTCATTCCGCTTCCGGGTGGCCCTGCGGCTTGCCTCTTTTTTACGCTCCCGCCTTTCTTCCTCCGTCTGCCGGGCGGCTGCCTCCATCGCGTCTACCTCCGCTTTGCTGATCGGAGGGATAAAGTTCCCGATATAATTGAAGTAGACATCGACCTGCTGTGTCCTGTCCGCTCCCCGTTTGCCGACGGCCTCATGAACCACAACTCTATCAATCAAGTCATAAAGCATCGGCGTGGTTAATTCGGAAAAATCGCTGTACCTTCTGATCACCCGGATAAAACGCTGGACGTCCGTTTTGTTTTTTGCGTCCTCCGTCTCGGAAGCCCTCAATTCTTCCACCCGCTTCTCCAGCCCTTCCTGCTCAGTATCATAATCCGTCATCAGCTTAATATACTGCCGCTCCGGAAGCCTGCCGGCGTTGAAGTTCTCATAAAGGCTTTTGATAAGGCCGTCCAGCTCCTGCATCCTCCGGTCCGCGTCCTGTATTTCCCTCTGGATATCCGCCGCACCCTGATTTTGCGTCATCTGCCACTGGCTCTGTAATTGTTCGACAAAACTTTGCTCATCTTCCATAATGACGGCCGCGGTGCGCTGAACGGCCAGCAGGATGACCTCCTCCGCGTCAGACGCTTTGATGAAATGATTCGTGCATGAATTGTATTTGTTCCTGTATTTGCTGCATCGGAAGCTTTCATCACTGTCATAAACTTTCCCGTTCTCCCTGTGCTGACCGGATGCGCTGACATAACTCAGCCTGCTCCCGCAGTCCGCACAGAAAAGAAGTCCGGACAGCCGGTGTGTCGGTTTCCCGTCCGACAGCCTGGGCGCCGCCCGTTTTCTCAGGCGCTGCGCCTTGTCCCATGTCTCCTGGTCAATGATCGCTTCATGGGTGTCCGGAAAGATCAGCAGTTCATCCGGTGTCGCTTTCCTTCGCTTCTTGGTCTTGAAGTTTTCCATGACCGTCTTTCCCAGAACCGTATGTCCCAGATATTCCTGATCGTTCAGAATCCCAATGATCTTTGTGGAGTTCCAGATATAGGGATCATGATAGGAAGTATTGACGCATTTGGAGATGTTATGCTCCTTTGCGTAGGCGGACGGGATCAGGACTTTCTCCTCAGAAAGGAGCTCCGCGATTGCCGTAGGCCCCATCCCTTCACAGGTCAGCTGGAAAATGCGGCGGACAACCTCGGCGGCTTCCTCATCCACATAGAAGGTCTGTTTATCACCCGGCTTACGGCAGTAGCCATAAGGGACGGCTCCGGAGCAGCGCTTCCCGGCTTTCATCCGGGACTGGAACACGGCGCGGATCTTCTTGCTGGTGTCCCTGGCATACCACTCGTTCATGATATTCAGAAACGGTGTGAAGTCATTCTCTGTCGGATTGGCACTGTCCACGCTGTTGTTGACCGCGATGAACCGGACATTTTTCTGCGGGAACAGGATGTCCGTATAAAAGCCGACCTGCAGATAGTTCCTCCCGAACCGGGACAGGTCTTTGACGATCACTGTTTCCACGTGTCCTGCTTCGACTTCATCCAGAAGAAATTTAAATCCGGGCCTGTTGAAATTGGTTCCGGTATACCCGTCATCGGTGAAATGCCGAATGTTCCGGAAACCGCCCTGGCGCGCATAGTCTTCCAGGTAATCCTTTTGATTGGTTATTGAGTTCGACTCGCCCTGAAGTTCGTCGTCACGGCTCAGCCGTTCATAAAGTGCTGTGATTTTCTGTGAATTCTCCGCCATTTTTCAGGCCCTCCCTTCTTCCGGATTTTTTGTTGTTAAAGCAAAATGCGTATTTAAAATGCTATGTAGAACTGCATATTTTCTCTGTCCTCTTACAGTCTACTTTTTCGGATCGGTGACGACGAATGATACAGGGTAAGATTTGCTGTCGCACTGTAATAAGTTTGGTTTAATAAAGAACCTTGTTTTGCCGGAACCGGAGCCTCCGACGATCAGCACGTTTTTGTTCCTGGCATTGGCCGGATTGGCGGGACGGTTGCTCATCATCAGGCTTTCCGTCCTCGTCAGGATAATGTTGTCCTCAAATTTCGGAGCCATAAAAGGCTCAATGTCTTTGGCAGAACCCCACCGGGCGGAACCGTATTCTTCATTGTGGCGGTACTTTCTGGCATTTTTGCTTTTCAGGTATACCGCCAGCCGAAGTCCCACGGCAAAGAGGAGACCCACCATAAGGTCAAAGGGCTTAAAACTGGGGAGAGGGTTCCCCAGCGCCGCCGGCACCGAGTACAGCAGGCCGATGATCTTTTCACCGGTTGTCGTCCCCGATGCCAGACGCCACGCTTCCCCGAAGTTGGTCGCCACCAGGCCGATGATCACATAGGGAAGCCAGCGGGAGATAAGTTTGGTAGCTTTCTGCTTATCAATTTTCAGCTCACTGATCTTTTTC
>JAJPYU010000014.1 GCA_021204765.1 Clostridiales bacterium | reverse complement strand
TCACTTACAACCTGCTTATAAACCTTGAAATTGCACTTCATTCTGGAGATAAAGGAAATGCCGGCGTCCAGCAGCGCATCTGCGTTTACGCCCGTGTAGTAACCAGCATCCAGTATGGCAAATTTTGTGTTGATTCCATTTGCCTTCAGTTCTGCAATAGTGCGGGTGATGGTGCTGACATCAACCACATTGCCGGCAACGTACCGGAAAAAGAGTGGCATCCCTGTCTTCTGCTGAATGACATATACCAGCCGAATTTCTTCGCTTATCACATGATTGTGGTTGCTGACAGCGGTGACCGACAGATGAGCGGTATTGGGAAGACCGGTACTGTCGATTAGAATGCCGTCATCAATCCCGTTTTCATCCGCATGTTTTTTATCTGTGCTGTGCTCTATAAACGAAAAGTATTCTTTGAAATATCGGCGCTTTGCGTCCTCACTTCCGAGGTCCTTCAGCGCATCGCTGAGTCCCTGGGAAGACATCTGTGCTTTGGGATACAGGTATTTGGCGTATGTCAATTCCCACCAATCTTCTGCATGACAGTTGGAAAGCGGGCAGAGAAGATAATACGAGAGCAGGGCATACAGGGTGTCCGGATTGCGGAACCCAATGGCATCAACAGCTTTGGAAAATCCTGATTTTCTGATGAATTGGTTCAGGAGATATATATCTCCAAACGACACGGAAAGGACAGGACGCCTTGGGTACTTCGTTTGCCGCTGTTCTTTTGGTTCAATGTAGTCCAGCGGAACAGTACCATATGTATCGGTCTTAAGGTCATATGTGAAAATCCCACGGTCGCGGCTTTTGTAGATGCCTTTTTCCTTGTCTATTACCCGGCCGAGATATATCCGATCGCTCTTACCCACCTTAGTCCCCGTCCGGACAGAAGTCGCCAAAGTAGCGTATTCGCGGCCCCCAACGGTGTTGTAGTTGATATACATGGCGTACCCCCTTATCAATGTAGACAAAATAAACTTTGTCTACATTATACATGAGGATCCAATAAATGTCAACTACTTTTCCCAAAATTTCAGATATTTTACTGTTTCAAGATTGGCGTAGACTAAATTAAACTTGGGAACTAAGGATTAATGACCGTCTGCTCCAGAACAGTCAGCTGATGTTCCGGCGTTTTTTCCGGGGCATCATGATCTACGGCCTTATAGGCCGACAGATATTCCTCAATATTCACCGGGGCGATGTCGCCGTACATCATAATCTTCTTCTGATCTCCGCTGCGGAGGGCGTCCAACATGGGTTGCACCAGGGTCAACTTCTTTTGGGCAACCTTTACGATATCTGACGGTGAAAACTTTTCCCTGCCGTTGGTGATGGCCTCAATCTGAACCATGGCGTACAGTTTCACTGCAATGTCTATGATGCCCTGGCTCTGATCGTACAAGGTTTCGGCCATCTCGGACGAATTGGGAACTATTTCCCGCGTCCACTGGTACTTCCACATGGATGTCTCAAAGACTTCCCATACCGGATCATTCTGCATTCTGTCCCAATAAAGATCCCCCTGGCCGCTGCCGCGTCTGGCCTGTCTGAACTCGCCCTGCAGGAGAGACATCGCCTTATTTGTTCCGATGAGGACAACGGGCAGTCCTATGGTGTTGACCAGTGTGACAAAGAAGTTGAGCATCTTGTTTGATCCGCCGCCCTTTGCCTCGCTTAAATGCTGGATCTCATCTATGACAAGAATACCGATGTTGAACTGCCGGACCAGTTGGGTCATTACAATGAGCAGTACATCCAGAGACCGTCTCCCATTCACATACTGGGTAAAATAGTTCGTTCCGGCGGCCAGATCCAGGACATAGAAGAACTGATAACACAGCTGCTTGAGAGAACCATCATGGGGGCAGTCCAGTTTCAGCCATGTGATCTGCGTCATGGGCAGCGGCTGTCCGTGATAACTGGTATGAACGATTTTTTGAGGATAAAGGCTGAGAATTCTCTCAACTGCCGTGCTTTTTCCAACCCCGGACAGGCCGATGATTGTGAAGCCGGATGCTGCGGATGTGCTGGACTGAAGCATCTGATAACTGCCTCGATTTTGCATGACCGCATAACCGTCCGCCAGGGCAGCGGCGTAGTCCTGCCTGAGGGGATTCCGGGTTATGTACCCCTGGCGGATGCTCCGGGAGATCCTGTGTTCAATGTCGATATGCTGCTCCAGAGGCTGAAAATACCGGAACAACCTGTGCACACAATGCAGCCTGTACTTGGCATCCAGTTTGCGCTCTCCCATATTGTAGTCTTCCTTTTCGGAGAGCGCCCTGATAACATCACTGCCGGACAGTATCTCCGGAAGTGCCTCAATGAGTGGATTCCCATGATATTCCGGAATCACCTGTTCGGTGTATTCTGCTTTCCTCGTATAGGTCATCATGTTTCAGATCTTCCTCCAACTGCATCTTTATCATCCGCATAATTGGTGACAGTCCTTCATCCTGGTCCTGCGTCTCACCCTGCACCTGCTGTTGTGAAATCTCCTGAGACTGCCGCACGAAAGATTCCTCACGCCGTATTTCTTCGCGCTCCTGCCTGCGATTAC
>JAJPYU010000219.1 GCA_021204765.1 Clostridiales bacterium | reverse complement strand
CAGGAACACATCGTCCCGGCAGAACAGCATCGGTGTCTTGCCCTCATCTGCCAGACGCTGACAATCTGACTGGATATCCTCAGGGACCGAGCGGACAGAGGAAATGAAAGACTGGCTCCCTGCCAGGATCTTACTGCCCTGGAGCATGGCCGTGAGGCCGTTCCCCGGCAGCGCCTGGAACTCTGAGATGGCCTGCGGCACTATCTCCTTCCCGGCAGCATAGTTCATGATCGCTCGTGCCAGAGGATGCTCGCTCCTGCTCTCAGCAGCAGCCGCAGCCGACAGGAGATCTTGTTTTGAGATCCCCGGGGCGGACAGGATATCCGTCACCTGAGGGTCGCCCTGCGTGATGGTCCCTGTCTTGTCGAGGGCCACGATCTGCACTTTTCCCGCCTGTTCCAGGCTCACCGCCGTCTTGAACAGGATGCCGTTCTTGGCGCCTTTGCCGTTGCCCACCATGATGGCGACCGGCGTGGCCAGCCCCAGAGCACAGGGGCAACTGATGACCAGTACGGAGATGCTCCGGGCCAAGGCAAAGCCTACTGTCTGTCCTACCAGCAGCCAGACCACCAGCGTCACGACGGCGATGGATATCACCGCAGGGACGAACACCCCGGAGACCCGGTCTGCGATCTTGGCGATCGGCGCCTTCGTGGCCGCAGCGTCACTGACCATGCGTATGATCTGATTCAGCGTCGTGTCCTGACCGACTCGGGTCGCCCTGCACTGTATGGAACCTGACTGGTTCATCGTAGCAGCGGAGACCTCGTCCCCTACCGCCTTATCCACTGGGATGCTCTCCCCTGTCAGAGCGGACTCGTCCACTGCCGTGATGCCTTCCGTTACTACCCCATCCACAGGGATGTTCTCCCCAGGTCGGACGATGAAGGTATCCCCTACAGCCACGTCCTCGATAGGCACGAGCTGTTCTGCCCCGTCCCGGATCACCGTGGCGGTCTTCGGTGCCAGCTTCATCAGGCTCTTCAGCGCATCCGTCGTCTTGCCTTTCGAGTGGGCCTCCAGCATCTTCCCAACTGTGATGAGGGTCAGGATGGTCGCTGCGGACTCGAAGTAGAACTCGTTCATGTATGTCATGACAGCTTCCATGTCTCCACGCATCTGCGCATCTGTCATGGCAAACAGGGCATAGACGCTGTAGATGAACGAGGCGGCGGAGCCCAGCGCCACGAGGGTGTCCATGTTCGGCGCCCTGTGCCACAGCCCTTTGAAGCCGCTGACGAAGAACTTTTGGTTGATGACCATGATGATCGCTGCCAGCAGGAGCTGCAAGATCCCAAGAGCCACATGATCTTCTGCAAAGAAGGCCGGTACAGGCCAGCCCCACATCATATGTCCCATGGAGCAGTACATGAGGATGACCCAGAACACCAGGGAGACGATGAGCCTTCGTTTCAGTACAGGGGTCTCCCGGTCCACGAGAGCATCCTCTTCCGGGCTCATGGATCCCTGGACCGTCCCTCCTTTGACAGAGGCACCATAGCCTTCCGCTTCCACAGCGGCGATGATGGAACTGGCATCTGCATCCCCTTCCACGCCCATGGAGTTCGTGAGCAGGCTCACGGAGCAGGACGCCACTCCCGGCACTCTAGAAACGGCCTTTTCTACGCGGGCACTGCAGGCTGCACAGCTCATGCCCGTCACTATATATTGCTGCATCCCTGCCACACCTCACTTCATGAGCTTTTGCAATGTGTTCACAAGATCGTCTATGGTCTCATCCTTGCCATCCCGTATATCCTGCGCAACGCAGGTCCGGATATGCGTGGCGAGCAGCTCTTTGTTGAAGGCGTTGATCGCTGCCGTAACGGCGGAACACTGTATGAGGATATCCGTGCAGTAAGCGTTCCTCTCGACCATGCCTTTGATGCCCTGTATCTGACCTGCGATGCGGTTGAGCCTATGGATCAGAGCCGTCGTCTCTTCAGGTGTGCGCATCTTGGTCCTTTGACAGCGATCTTCTTTCATGTGGATCCTCCAGTATATGTCAAAAATACCCCCAGGGGGTATTTATACTATATACCAGCCCTACACCGCTGTCAAGGAGGCCGTCTCATAGTCGACGGCATGAAATGACCACCGTGGCCGCTAGGAACAGATATCCATCTGTTCCCTTTTTTTGTCATGACCTTGTCCTGACTAGAAAAATCATGTATAATAAATGAGCTGTCGAGGACCGCAGATCCATCGGCAGCAAAAGAACGATGACGAGGGTCGTCTCACCTTGAGCGATCGATATAGATATACAGACGATAGTTTTCCCGGAGGTCTCTAATGGCAGAACATTATACGCCCCGACGTTCTCTGACTGGGCGAAAAGATGGACGTCGGCTGCACACTTTATCCCCTCTCTTCCAGCTCTCACCTTTCGTCGTGCGCCATCCATGCGATGCCGTGAACAGTTTCACTGACCATGCAGATACAGCCGCCATGGAACAGTGGCTCCGAAAGGTCCGGAGCGAGGGTCACGAAGATATATCCCTGATGCATGTCATCATCGCATCCTACGTCCGTATGATAGCTCACCGGCCGGCCATGAACCGATTCGTAGCCGGTCGTTTCT
>JAJPYU010000171.1 GCA_021204765.1 Clostridiales bacterium | reverse complement strand
ACAGAAACCTAGGCAAGCCGCCGCGTTAGCGGCTTAGTACAATCAGTGCTGCACACTTCAAAAACAAAATCAACATGTCCAACCTGTGGCGGAATAATTGCAGGTAATATTGTACGCTCACTACTTGATCCAATCATAGTTCTCCAGGCTACACGGTAATGGCTCATTGCCTTTTCGTTTTTTCGTACTTCCGGTGCCCGGGAAATATATTCTGAAATATCACATGCAGGCTGAAAATTACAACGCTGCCGATAATCCTGTGGAATAATTGTTAAATCAATATTGTCATAATCGCTGTTAAGTTTGCAAACACGTCTGGAGGCCTTAAAAAACGGATTGGCAAGCCTGATATGAGGGCCGGATATAATCATATCCAATGCTGAATCCGGAAAATGAACAAAACGACGAATGGTTCCATCATTCTGTGTATTAGTCTCATGCCACATTTCTGTAGTAAAAATTTTATCTCCCAAAGTGCCAAGAGTTATGTCCTGCTTTGCAAGACAATTCAGAACTTCCATCAGTTCTCGGACATGAAGAACCGGCATCCGCGCCTGCTTCCAGTTGTCGCTGTCGTCAAAAAGCTTGGCAAATACCTTCAGTTCTCTCTTGGAAATATGGACAATACGATCCGGATGCCCGGCAGTGTTCCAATCCCCCTGCTCGTCTTTTATCCCCGGTATAGGGGCACTACTGTCGCCTTCATAACATTGTACGATGCTGGAAGCATCGTACAGGTTACAGATTGTGTCGAAAGACACATTCTGTGGACCACCATACACGTTCAGACTGAACTGTGTATGGTGGTCCACTTCGGGAAATAATTTCCCCTCGTTCGCAAACATGAAATGTTTGCGAAGCCGCGGGTATATTATTTCCCGAAGTGCACCACCCCGCGGGTCGTCGAAGACGCCCTCGGGGTGTACGAACGCGCTCACGCCGCGTTCGCTGTTGAAATGCCAGGACTGCGGCAAAAAGCATTTGTACAGATTTGTCTGCTGTCCTTTCAGCTCAGAATAATTCTGATACGCATTCAGAAAATTCTGCTGCCCTGTCATTGATTCATATTCACCAAAGTACAAAGCTTTTGTGCTACCATGATTCAATGCATCAGAACGATGTCGAGAAGTCTCTGTCGCTGACAATTTTTTCACAGCAAACATCGGATTGCGTTCGGCCAATACATTCTGCTCCTTCCACTGCAGTTTTATCCACGGCGGATTCCCGATCACCAGATCAAACCCTCCCCTGTCGGCAAACAGGTCCGCGAACTCCAGCTCCCAGTGCATAAACCTGTTTTTCTCCGCCAGCTCACGCACCAGTGCCATCCTCGGGAAGAGCACGCAAAGATTGTCCAGATCCACCACGGACTGGTTCGGGAACATCTCATTGATCTGCTCCACTATCTCATCCTGCTCGGAGGGGAACAGTGACATCTGGTGATACTCTATCAGATTCTGCCCTTTCTGAGTGGAGAAGGTTCCCTCCAGTATCAGGCTCATATCGTTTAAAAACTCACTGCGGGAAGGCAGCAGATCCGCCTTGTCGATGGGCCAGAACCACAGGGCGCACCAGTAGTCCATGGCGAATTTCAGCCGGGCATAGGGGCCGGCATTCTTCATGTGCTCAGACTTATAGAGCCTGCTGTAGATCAGATCTTTCTGGCGGATGGAAGTATGGGAATCCTCCGCATCATCCGTATGTCCATATATCGACAGCGCATCCTGAGTGCATTTTTCTATCTCCCGTCTCAGCTCCACCTGCTGATCCCAGAGGTCGTCTACCAGCTGTGAGAGATACAGCAGAGTCCGCACCTCATCATCAGAATAGGGCTCATTAAACTTCTTATTCCAGGTCTTCATCGCCTTTACAGCCTCCGGCTCCAGCTGCTTTATGACTTTGTCACCGTAGCTGCACATACCCGGATCTCCCAGCAGGAAATGATAGACCTGTCGGCGGGACACATTATTCCTCTGCTCCACCCGCTTTGTCCCCACCGGGATACGCTCCGGCTCATTCTCATACCAGCGCAGACCTTTGGAGGTGGCGGTCAGCTGCCCCACACGATAAACCTGGCGGCGGGCGCCGATCAGAGAGTTGCCGCAGACCAGCTGTGTGCCGAACCAGGGCACAAATCCGCCGGCGTAAATAGTGTTCAGCCACAGGGACACCTCCGCCAGCTCCACAGCCACAGGGTTTAAATCGATGCCATAGACATTGCGGTCCGCGATGTACATTTTCACTTTCTGCAGCTCATTGAAACGATCCTCGTATCCTATGATCCGGCCGGTCTCCTGCTCCTTCCTGGATATATAGGCTTCCGCAAGCTGATTTATAGCCTCATTTAGGAAAGCCGCACTGCCCATGGCCGGCTCGCATACGGTCAGCTGCAGTATCTCATCGGCAGTCTTTCCCTCCAGCAGCTCCTTTAAGGCATATTTAACCAGACACTTCGTCAGCACCTCCGGCGTGTAGTATGAAGCGGATTTCTCCCGCTCACGTCCGGCCAGGCGATAGATGAAAGTGCCTTTCGCATACATCCTGAGCTTTCCCTTTTTCTCACCGTATTCGTAGCGGACACGCTCGTCCTCAG
>JAJPYU010000228.1 GCA_021204765.1 Clostridiales bacterium | reverse complement strand
TCCGTTGCCCTCACATGATTGATACAATGTGACGATGAACCGGATACCCTATTAACGATGAACACGCCACCCCATTAACGATTGTGAACAGGTGCAAAATGCGCGCTGCGCACAAAAAAAGCACCCAGCCGAAGCCAGGTGCCGCGATTCTGTGATATCCTTCTCATGGCTGTATCTCGGTGCCGTCTCTGAATGTGACGCGGATGTCCTTCTCGCTGTACACGGTCACATAATCCACCAGGCTCGACCAGAGGCTTTCATCAAATTGCTCGATCGGCTCCAGACTGGAAAGCGTGTGAATGAACTGCTCCATCTCTTTCTTCCTGGCGACATTGTCGGCGATTGTCTGCACCACAATGTCGTATTCCTCTTTGATGGTTTCATAGCGGCTGACCAGGCCGTTGTAGCGTTCCATGTACTCATCCTGGTCAAGTGCAACTCTGGCATTCTCCGCAACGCACCGCTCCGTCAGTTCCACGACCACCTCCATTTCGCTTTTCAGTTCCGCCTGACGTTTTTCCAATGCTGCGCTGTCGCAGAGCGTGGAGATGATGGTTTGGATGTTTTCAGCCAGTTCGTCCCTCTCCGTCAGCAGAATGTTCAGTGCCCTGACGAACACCTCCTTGACCTCATCCTCGGTAACGTGCGGCGTGCCGCATTTCCTGTCGCCCTTGTACTTGTGGTTGCACTGATAAATCACCCTGCGATATTTGTCTGTGGAATGCCAGACCTTAGAGCCGTACCAGCAGCCGCACTCGCCGCATTTGATTTTGGAGGAGAACATACTCACCCCGCTGTACCGGTTGCTGCCCCTGGAGCGCCTCTGCATCTCCGTCTGCACAAAATCGAAGACCTCCGGCTGGATGATCGGCTCGTGGTTGCCCTCAACGTAATACTGTGGAACCTCGCCCTCATTCTTCTTCATCTTCTTCTGCAGAAAGTCGACCGTGAACTCCTTCTGCAGGAGGGCATCTCCCTTGTATTTTTCGTTTGTGAGGATGCTCTTGACAGTTCCCTGGCACCAGACCTCCTTGCCCGCCGGAGTGGGCAGTTTCCGATTCGTCAGTTCTGCAGCGATCGCGTGGCAGCTCAAGCCCTCCAGAAAAAGTTTGTAGATCAGCCGGATGGTTTTTGCCTCCTCCTCGTTCACAACAAAGCCCCGGTCATACCCCAGGAATCTTTTGTAGGCCACGCTGGCCTTGCCGTCAGCGAACCGCTTTCTCTGTCCCCATGTGGTGTTCTCCGAAATGCTCCGGCTCTCTTCCTGCGCAAGGCTCGACATGATGGTGATCAGCAGCTCGCCCTTGGCATCCATCGTCCAGATATTTTCCTTCTCGAAATAGACCTCCGTGCCTTTTTCCTTCAGCTTGCGGATGGTGGAAAGGCTGTCCACCGTGTTCCGAGCGAAGCGGCTCACGCTCTTGGTCACAATCAGGTCGATTTTTCCGGCCAGGGCATCCGACACCATTTGCTTGAAGCCCTCGCGCCGTTTTGTGTTCGTTGCGCTGATGCCCTCGTCCGTGTATATCCCAACGAACTCCCAGTCATCACGGCCTTTGATGTAATGCGTATAATAGTCGACCTGGGCCTCGTAGCTGGTAGCCTGGTCCTCATGGTCCGTGGAGACACGGGCGTATCCGGCCACGCGACGTTTCCTGTCGCCGCCGATCGGAGCGGCGGTATATTGTTTGATTGTCGCAGGGATTGCCGTTACTTTTCTTTGCGCCAATTTTTGCCACGCTCCTTTCTCAGCTGCTTCATGTGTTCGCTCATCTGCATCCGTCTCTCCGCCGTGTAGGAACCCTTGATGGACTCCTTGAATTTTGCCCTCTGCTCATCCGTCCAGGGTCTTCCCACGCGCTCCGGTGGCATCCACTCGCGTGTGACCGTTGTGCCGTCTTTGAAGCAGAACGTGATTTCCGACGCTGACAGGACATCGATATGGTCAATCTGCTCACGGAACTGCTCCTCTTCAAACTCTGCTGTGCCAAGCACCTCCGCAGCCAGCGATTTCAGCACGTCCTCACGCAGGCCGACCGTGCCACACCCGTTATGTTCCGAGCATCTCCAATACCGGATCTTGCCGCCGTCGGCATCCGCCTTTTTCTGCAGGGCTCCCCGGAAATTGCATCCGCAGTGGACACATTTTATCTTCGCGGTCAGGCAGGATGCCCCTTTCGGATTCGTCCCCGTCCTTCTCCGCTGTTCAGACACCCTCGCACGGTATTCCGGCGTCCAACAGTCCTGGTGTCCGGTATTGGGACAATCCTTTGTGATCACGCTTCCGTCCGCCATGTGGAATTCCAGCGTATACAGTTTCGGCACGTCGATGTGATCTACCTTCTCCAGAAAGATGTCCTCGTCAAATTCATCGATGCCGAGGACTTCCGCACAAGCCCGCACGAGGTTTTTGTGGTTGATCGTCCCTCCGACCGGACAGCCGTCGCCCTGTTTCTTTTTCTTTTTGCTCCCGCAATTCCAGAACTCCTGATAATGACCGTTTTTTGTGTAGCGGTTGTGCATATAACTCACACCACAGTAAGGGCATTTGATTTTGCCCGTGAAGCAGCAGATGTTCAGACTCTTGTTTGCGAG
>JAJPYU010000253.1 GCA_021204765.1 Clostridiales bacterium | reverse complement strand
GCGTATAGTGCTTGGCGAGCAGCAGATGATGGATTTTGAACTGCTGGACCGGACGAAGGAACAGATAATATACCATTACCCCGCCATCTATTTTGTGCTGGCTGGGACGCTTATCGTTACGGTTGGGGATAAGGCGACAGTGCTGGGAGAGAAAGATTTTCTTTTTGTGAATCCCCTTGAGGCTCATGCCTACGAAATGGAAGAGGATGCGCTGTCAGTATGCTTTCTCATAAATCAGGATCTGCTTGCATCCTACTATGACATCGATAAAATGGATTTTATGGGGAACTCCACGGAGGGGAATCCCGGGCAGTGTCAGGGATTCCGTGAGCTGCTGGAGAGCTGCGTGGTCTATTATTACGGGAAGCGTTCCGGAGACGGGCGCGTGTTGCTGAAGCTGAACAGCCTCTTTTATCAGATGGCGGAGAGGATCCTGGCATCTTTTACTGTTGTCAGGAATGAACAGGGTGAAGACGCAGCGGGTGACGAGGCGCTGATCCGCGATATGATACATTATATACAGATGAATTATCAGTCCCAGTTAAAGCTGGAGGAGCTGGCGGAGCAATTTTATCTTTCCCCTTCATATATATCCAGATTTTTTAAGAAAAAGATGGGCATCAATTTCGGAAAATATCTGACAGGGATCCGCCTGGACACCGCCGTAAAGGAGTTGGAGGACACGCAGAAATCCCTGACCCATATAGCTATGGACTGCGGTTTTCCGAATCTGGCTTCCTTTAACAAGGCATTCCGGGAGAGATACGAGATGAATCCCAAGCAGTACAGGGAGACCATGCAGCGGGAGAAAGAGAACAGCCCGGCCCCTGACAATTCCGACATGGCATACAGGCTGCTCGACTATTTTGAGCAGAACAATACTCCCATGGAAGAGAGCCAGGGGATTTATGAACAGGTGGAGGCGGACACTGCTTTTTACACTTACCTGAATAAATCCTGGAACCGCATGATCAACATCGGGCGCATAGCAATGCTGCTGCACACTGCCATACAGAACCATGTGCTTTTTTTGAGAGACGAGCTGGATTACAAATATGTCAGGATATGGGATCTTTATGACCCGGAGCTGAGGATACACGCGGAGAATGAAGACCACAGGTACAATTTCACGCGCCTTGACATGGCATTGGACTTTCTGGTGTCCCATCAGTTAAAGCCTTATATAGAGCTGGGATTCAAGCCGAATATCCTCCTTGATACCTTCCTAAACTACACCCATTATGAGGAGAGGAAGCTGATCTTCAAAAACGGCGAGAGCTACGGAATATTCATCCACAGCCTGATGATCCATCTGGTAAACCGCTATGGAATAAAGGAAGTTTCCGAGTGGTGCTTTGAGCAGTGGTGTGACCCCAGGCTGTTCCCAAAGGGAGAACCGGATCCGTTTTTTGATGTGTTTGAGCACGCTTTTCAGACTATAAAATCAGTGCTCCCGAGAGCCAGGGTGGGTGGTGACTACGACCGCACATATAAGGTGATCGATTTTGAAAAGTTTATAGAGCGCTGGAGCATGCGCAATGTACGGCCGGACTTCATCTCCGTGTACTGCTATCCAATGGTGGCGTCGGATGCAGATGAGTCGGATGATGACGTGAATGGCGGGTATGCTCTTGAGAAGACCAGCCTCAGGGAGTATCTCCTGAGACAGAGGGATGTCCTTTTAAAATACGGTATGACGATCCCCATCTTTGTCAGTGAATGGAATTTTACGGTGGCAAATTACAATGTCTTAAATGACAGCCGGTTCAAAGGCGCCTATGTCATGCAGAATATCATGGAACTCTACCAGTATGCCGATTCCATGGGATACTGGTTTGGCTCAGATCTCTTCGCCGAGGGCGATGATCCTTTAAAGCTCTTAAACGGAAAATGCGGGCTTATCACCCACCAGGCTATATGCAAGCCGGCTTTCTGGGCCGTAAAGTTTATGAACCGTCTGGAGAATCTCCTGCTGGCTCAGTCCGACCATGCCATGGTGACCATGGACGGCCTGGACAGCTATGTCATAGCCTGCCATAACTGCAGGCCCATGGATATCCAGTATTATGTCCAGAAAGAGAGGGCGATCACTATAGACAGCATACCCGCTCTCTATTCCGACAGGAAATCCCTGGCGCTCAGGATACGGATTAAGGGAGTCAGAAACGGACTTTATCATATGAAAGTGCGCAGCGTGAACTCCGAGCACGGGGGAGTTATGGATGAGTGGATACGTATGGGAAAGGTGGCTTTCTTAAATCAGAGGGATGTGGACTACATCAACCATATCTCACGCCCCAGGATCACCATAGAGGAGAAAATGGTAACCGATGGGACGCTTGATGTGGCAACGGAGCTGGAAGCCCAGGAGATCCAGTGCATCCATCTGTTCCGTTATATAGAGGAGAACATATGAGCTTCCTTTTAAGTCGATTCCCTGATCTTCAGCCTTGCGGGAAGCAGCAGCGATTTCTGGGGAGCATCAGGGTCATTTATCATGTTCAGCAGTATCCGTGCGCTCTCCAGCCCCAGATCTCTTCTGGGCTGTGCCACCGTGGAGATAGTGGGTGTTGACAGGGTGGCGTAGATAGTGTCATCAAAGCCGAACACCTTCAGATC
>JAJPYU010000046.1 GCA_021204765.1 Clostridiales bacterium | reverse complement strand
TTGTCGTCCCAGCCGTGCTCGTCATCGCCGATGAGCAGACGCTTGGGGTCGGTGGAAAGGGTGGTCTTGCCGGTGCCGGACAGTCCGAAGAAAATGGCGGTGTTCTCGCCGTTCATATCGGTATTGGCGGAGCAGTGCATGGAAGCGATGCCCTTAAGCGGCAGGTAGTAGTTCATCATGGAGAACATACCTTTCTTCATCTCGCCGCCGTACCAGGTGTTGATGATGACCTGCTCGCGGCTGGTGATATTGAAGGCTGCGCAGGTCTCGGAACGAAGGCCCAGCTCCTTGTAATTGGTGATCTTCGCCTTGGAGGCATTGTATACTACGAAATCAGGAACGAACTCCTCCAGCTCCTCATCGGAGGGGACGATGAACATGTTCTTTACGAAATGTGCCTGCCAGGCTACCTCCATGATAAAGCGGATAGCCATGCGGGTGTCCTTGTTGGCTCCGCAGAATGCGTCCACAACGAACAGCCTCTTGCCGGAGAGCTCTTCCTTTGCGATCTCCTTGACGGCTGCCCAGGCTTCCTCGCTCATGGGGTGGTTATCATTGGGATACTCCTCGGTGGGCCACCAGACGGTGTCCTTTGAATTCTCATCCATGACGATGTATTTGTCCTTAGGGGACCGTCCGGTGTACTTGCCGGTCATGACGTTCACCGCACCAAGCTCACTGAGCTGTCCCTTGTCGTAGCCTGTCAGCTCCGGCTTCAGCTCCTCCTCGTACAGGAACTCATATGAAGGATTGTGGACGATCTCCGTCACGCCTGTGATACCATACTGAGTTAAATCGACGTTTGCCATACTTATAACCTCTCTTCTTTTAAAATTCAACTTATTTGACTGTTAAAAATTTAACCACACATATTATAACTTCTATAGCGTAAGTGTCAAGTATGCGAATTTACGGTTTTTCAGAGCCTTTTACAGACTATTTTAGTCACAGTTCACACGGCATCCTCCCCACCATAGCTCTGCATACGCTCTCACTAAATTCGCTTACGCTCATTAAGTGTTCGCAGCATCGTAATCCCGCCTGCTTAAGCAGGCTTTCCCGCTCCTTACGGAGCTAAGATTACTCATGGATGTGGAGGTTACCTGTTTTACAGGCAGTCAGAACAGTTATATGTCTACTTTCAAGCAAGCTTGAAGTATCCATATAACTGTCCTACTGCCGTGTGAACAGTAGCCTACTTTCTAACCAGGTATTTCCTCATATCTATGGCGCATGCCACCAGTATGATCAGTCCCTTGACTATGTAGAGCAGGTTCTGGTCCACGGAGAGGAAGTTAAGTCCCACGAAAATGATCTGCAGCAGGAGCACACCGATGACTATGCCGCTGATCTTTCCAATACCGCCGACGAAGGAGACGCCGCCGATGACGCAGGCCGCGATGGCGTCGCACTCGTAATTGAGGCCCGTGTTGGCATTTACGGAGGCTATGCGGGCACCGTCGATGAAGCCGGTGATGCCGTACATCATGCCGGCGATGACGAAGACCAGGATGATGGTCCGGGTCACGTTGACGCCGGAGACATTGGCCGCCTCCTCATTTGACCCCACGGCAAACATGTTTTTCCCGAAGGTGGTCTTGTTCCAGATGATCCACATGATGACTGTGAGTATCACCGCATAGAGCACATACCTGGGCACCGTAATGGAATTGCCTCCACCTGTGGGTATGTTGAACAGCGGCCCTGCCACGAAATTCCTGTATGTGTCGGAAAGACCCGAGAGGGTCTGGCCGTTGTTGGTTCCCAGCTTAAGATATAACAGGATGATGCCGTAGACGATGAGCTGGGTGGACAGGGTCACGATAAAGGGATGCAGCTTGAATTTCGCCACGGAAAAGCCGTTTACCAGGCCTACCGCCGCGCCCACTCCCAGCACCGCCAATATGACCACCGGCAGGGGCACTATGCCCAGATTAGGGAAAAGCTTGTTCACCGTCAGGGAAAGGGATGCCGCAATACAGGCCGTAAGGCCCACGGTACGTCCGGCGGAAATATCTGTCCCGGTGAGGACTATGCAGCCCGCTATGCCCAGGGCGATGGGCAGCTTGGCCGCCGTCAGGCTCACTATGTTCACCAGGGATGACAGCGAGATGAACTGGGGCCTTAAAATGGCGATGACTATGATCGCGCAGATTATGATAATGTACATGGCGTTGCTTAAGAAGGCGTTGCCGATGGCGGCACCCTTCTCCTTCCCGGGCAGGGCCCTGTATGCCGCCACCCGGGTGCTGATGCCCGACTGTTTTTTATTTTTCTTTTCTATCATAACTTTATACCTCGAAAATAAAATTTTTTAGGCGTACATTCGAGTGGGATACGGCCTGCCGGATCCTACTCGTGCGCGAGCCCGCGCAGCCGACAGGCTGCAAATTTCCTCTGCGGGCTCTGTGCATATACTCGGCAATGTATGTGTGACTTGTCACGCATACATTGCCGCAAGCGTCATTATCTCCTCCTGGGTGGTATGCTTCGCGTCCACCTCTCCCGCCAGTTTTCCCCCGGACATCACTATTATCCGGTCGCAGACTCCCAAAAGCTCCGGCATCTCTGAAGATACCATGACCACAGTCTTGCCCTTGCTCGCCAAATCCAGGATCAGCTGATAGATCTCGTACTTTGCGCCCACATCAATGCCTCTGGTGGGCTCATCCAAAAGGAGCACCGTGGGCCCAGTCAGCAGCCATCTCCCCATGATGACCTTCTGTTGGTTGCCTCCCGAGAGGGAACGTATCCGCGTGGCCTGGTCAGGAGTCTTGATATTCATGGCGTTGATGCTCCAGCGGGTGTTCTCCCTAAGCTTCCTGCTGCTTAAAAAAGGTCCGGAGAGATTGTTTTTAAGGCTTGATATGGTCGTATTATCCCTGACGCTTAATATCCCCAATATGCCGTTGGCCCGACGCTCCTCCGTCAGCATGGCGAAGCCGTTTCTTATGGACTCCCGGGCGTTGCGGTTTCTTAGCTTTTTGCCATCCAGGACTATCTCACCCTCTTTGCGTGTAGCTATGCCGAAAATGTTTTCCAATAGCTCAGTGCGCCCGGAGCCGTCCAGGCCTGCCACACCCAGGACTTCTCCCTTTCTGGCCACGAAGGAAACATCCGATAACTGGCTGTACTCCGCCGTCATGTGGTTTACCGTGAGGAG
Source organism: Clostridiales bacterium (assembly GCA_021204765.1). Taxonomy (GTDB): domain Bacteria; phylum Bacillota; class Clostridia; order Lachnospirales; family Lachnospiraceae; genus Eubacterium_I. The sequence continues at coordinate 11,192 of JAJPYU010000046.1, read as the reverse complement.
CACGTCCCCCACTTCATTGGTCTTTTTCGGGTAGCGGTTGGTCAGCTCCCTTCCCACCATGAGGCGGATGATCTCATTCATGCTGAGGTCCTTCGCGGCCTTCGTGGCTATCCACCTGCCGTCCCGCATTATGGTGACTTCATCGGAGATCCGCAGAATCTCCTCCATCTTGTGGGAAATGTAAATAATGCCGCAGCCCCGGTCTCTGAGCATGTTTATAATGCGGAAAAGGTGCTCCACTTCCTCCTCAGTCAGGGACGAAGTGGGCTCATCAAAGACTATGACCTTCGCATCGTAGGAGACCGCCTTGGCTATCTCCACCATCTGCCGCTGGGATACCGGCATCCTGCTCATGATAGTCTTAGGGTTCACATTTATATCCAGATCGTCGAAGACCTTCTTTGTGGCCTCGTACATTTTGCGCTCGCTGGTTAAGGGGACAGCTCCCGAAATCTTTGGAAAGCGTCCCAGCCACATATTGTCCATAACATTGCGCTTTAAGGCCTGGTTTAATTCCTGGTGCACCATGGCCACTCCGTGCTCCAGGGCCTCCTTCGAGCTCTTAAAGCTGACCTCCTCGCCATTTAGGCGTATAGTCCCTGAATCTTTGTAATACACCCCGAAAAGACATTTCATCAGGGTGGACTTGCCTGCGCCATTCTCTCCCATGAGGGCGTGGACTGTCCCGGCCCTTAATGTCAGATGCACATCATCCAGGGCCTTTACCCCGGGGAAAGACTTGTTGATGCCTTCCATCTCCAGCAGGATGGGAGCCTCGGCTGTCGCTGCCTTCCCCTGCACAATTTTCTCTTCTCCCATACATCTCGCCTCCTTTTTATATTCAGACAGGAATCCTGCCGACCATGCTTTTCACACAGGTACGCCCAAGCCTTGCGCATCCTGTGCATTGTGCAGACAGCAGCGCAATTTAGCGCCGCTGTCTGTACAGGCTATTCTGCTTTTTTTCTGATCTTACTCAGCGGTGTAGGTGCCGTAGGGGATGTTCACCCTCCAGGTACCGACTACATTCTCGGGATTCACTCCCTCAAAGCTGTCCACGCCGGACTTCATGTTGGTGACCACCTGACAGATGGTGGTTGCCATGCCCTCTGCGTCCTGTTTGATGGTGCCAGTCATGCTGCCCTCGTTGATGGCCGCCTGGGCTGCCTCAGTGGCATCCACTCCGAAGACCGGGATGTAGGTGCCGTCACCGGTGTTGTATCCGGCATTCTGCAGTGCGGAGATGGCCCCTAATGCCATGTCGTCGTTGTTGGCAATGACTACCTCCACCATATTTCCGTTAGCCTCTGAGAACTGGGACAGGACGGTCTGCATCAGGTCATTGCCCTGGGCAGATGACCAGGATCCGGTCTGGTCCAGCAGATAGAGGCTGGAGGCGTTGGGGTCATAGTAGGACATGGCGGGATAACCGAATTTCTCAAGCACTGCGTCGGCGTCCTCCTGGCCATACTTGGTGCGGGCGATGGCCTCAGCATTTCCCTCATCACCTTTCAGCATCACGTAGGAGATCACACCGTCCCCGTTTAAGTCCACAGCATCGTAATTTTCCACCAGATAATTTCCTACCAGCTCGCCCTGCATATGTCCTGCCTGCTCATAGTCGGTGCCGACGAAGACACAGGAGCCATAGCTGGTGACAACTTCCTCGCTGACTGAGCGGTTGAAGAAGATGACCGGGACATTCTGGGCGCTGGCCAGGTCAATGATGTTGCCGGCTGCATCGTCGGAGCCGGAGTCCACCAGGTTCACCACCAGCAGGCTGCTGCCTTTGGAGAGAGCAGTCTGCACCTGCTCCGTCTGGGTGGTCTGGCTGTTGTTTCCGTCGTAGTCGGTGTAATTCACGCCGGCGTCATCCAGGGCGGCATCCAGGTCAGCACGGACACTGGAAATGTAGGTGTCGCTGTAGGTATAGTAAAATACTGATACCTCACTGTCAGAGGAGACCTCCACTGCTTCCACCTCACCCTGCTCCATCGCTGCGCTGCCGCTGTCCGCCACGTCATCGGTGACTGCCGTATTGTTGCCGCAGGCAGCCAGGGAACCTACCAGAGCCACTGCACAGGCCACTGCCAATACTTTTTTGAGTTTCATTGCTTTTTCCTCCTTAAATCTTAATATGTGTATCCGTGCAAAAAAGCACAGCGGCGGACGTATAACGTCCACCGCGGCGAATGTAACACAGCAGGGAAAAGCCGGTCAATCAATTGTTCTTTAAGTTTTCGTGACGGAATTTATCAGAATTTGTACGAAATAATTACTGCCATACGGGAGCTTTCGTTTGAAATTTAATATTTTAAAAATCTGAACTTTAATGCTCACAAAATGGGTGTCGGAAAGTGCCCATTTCACAATTTGCAATGTTTATGATAATGTTGGTGAGATCAAATAAGATGATGCACGGATTGCCCCGCTTTTTGAACCTCCTCAATTCCCAGCCAGGTAATCCAGCAGACTGTGGGCCGCCACATTCCCCTCGCCCACTGCCTTCGCTATCTGGTAAGGCCGTCCGGTACAGTCCCCGGCGGCAAAGCAGCCGGGCAGGTTGGTGGCACAGTCTCTGTCCACCATAATATGCGGGCCGTCCATGGCAAGTCCCGGAAGAAGAACTGCCGGTGCCACGGAATCCCTGAGACAGAAGAGCCCGTCCACGGGGATGTGCTCTCCGCTTACCAGCTCTATCTCCTCGACACGCATTTTGCCGTACACTGCCTTTATGGGGGAACCCAGCCTGGTCACATTTCCCAGGTCAATCCCACTGTCCTTATATGGGGTATAGAGAAATACTTTCTCAGTCATTCCCGCCAGATATTCTGCCTCATGCTCGTATGCCTTTGACATGCACAGCACGGCGATAGTCTTCCCCTTATACAGGAATCCATCGCAGGTGGCACAGTAGCTGACTCCACGGCCCAGCAGCTCAGTCTCGCCGGTAATGCCCCTGCCGGTGGCCGCTCCGATGGCCAGTATCAGACTCCCAGCCTCATATATATCATTCTCCGCCAGCAGGGTAAATGACTCCCCCGCCGCCATGATATTTGTTACCATTTTACTTGTGACGGACAGGCCCATCTCCTTCGCGTGAGCGGAAAATTTTTTATTGAGCTTATCGCCGCTTATCAGGCCCATCCCAGGGTAGTTGGCAATCTTCTCCGACCTGACCACTTTGGCGCTCATACCCTCAGTGCCAAACCATATGAAATTTTTATTGTGCAAATGAAGATTCATGGCCGCAGAGAGTCCTGCCGGCCCGCTTCCCACTATCGCCGCATCATACATTACTTCTCCCGCTCTTCCTTTCTCTTCGCTCTCTTTTCCTGCGCTCCTGTGTGCGCTTATCCTGTCTCTCTTTTCTCTGTCTCTCCGCCTCATCGTTGGGATCATCCAGATAGCGGTATCCGGGATCCATACCGTATGGATTAAAATTCGGCTTACCCATTTTCAGTCTCTTTCACATTTTTTGCTTGTCGAGCATCTCTCTCATGGCATCCTCGCTGACGCTGACCCAGGCGTCCTCCTCATCGGCATTCAGTCCCAGATACTGAGCCAGGGTGCGCTCATCATCGCTGTAGCCCCACTCCATGACATAGTCATCTATCTCCTCAAACTTGATCTCCCCCGCCAGATAACGCTGTTTAAAATTCTTCATATCACTCACCTCGAAAAGCATGATAGCACAAAACCTCCCGATAAACTACCTGAAAATTTATGCCGCCCTCTTGCGTTTATTCTTTTAATCTGATAAAATTAGATTAATTCTAAAAATAATGCTTGACAGGCTTCATCTTTTGAATTAGAATAATTCTAAAGTCAGGGGCAGAAAGGATGTGCTTTATGGCTGACAACAGAAAGATTATCCGGGATATGGTTTTAAATTCCGATGGGCATCCCACAGCTGACGATATTTACCAGGAGCTGCGGGCAAACGGCCAGAAGATGACTCTGGCCACCGTCTATAATAACCTGAACTCACTCTCTCGGGACGGCGAAATCCGCTGTGTCTCCTTTAACGAAAAGACCCAGCATTACGACAAGCCTACCCGCCACGATCACCTGATCTGCAAGAGCTGCGGCAGGATAGCGGATATCCATCTGGATGATCTGACCGATAAGCTGGAATCCGACAGCGGTGTCACCCTGGACTCATACGACTTAAAGCTCATCTACATTTGTCCGGACTGTCAAAAGCGTGCTCATGCGGGAGCACGGTAAACTTTCCGCAAATTATTTTTAGGAGGAAATCAAATGAGAAGCATTACAACCTTAGACATTCAGTACGCCCACCGCTTCTACGGCTTTCAGGGCGAGGCCCGCTACCTGCACGGCCACACCGGAAAGCTCACCATCGAGGTGGAGGATAGTATCGAGCCGGGAGTGAACATGGTATTTCCCTGCAACGAGATCCAGAAGACAGCCTGGAATCTGCTGAAGAATTTCGACCATGCCCTGATCCTTCGTGAGGACGACCCTATCCTGCCGGCTATCCTTGACGTGTACGAGAAGGAAGGCATCAAAGACGGCACCCCCACCAACACCATGAAGGGCTGCGCCTTTAAGACTGAGCTGGCCACCGCTTATCCGGACTGCCGCCTGGTGGTGACTAAAGAGAGCATGACAGTGGAGGGATTTATCAAGATCGTCTACGAACTGTTAAAGGACAAGCTGAACATCAAAAAGATCACCTTCAACAGCGGCGTGAACACTGCCTCAGAAGAGTTCGAGGTGAGCCGCAGCCTGGACCGCTGCCCGCTCTGCGGAGTCACTCTTGACGAGAATGGTGTCTGCCCCAAGTGCGGATACAGGAGACAGTAAAATAAAGGTCTGCATACCATAGACCCGACGCTGCATTTCAAACGTCAGCCAGCTGACGCCTGAAATGCAGCTACAGCACCCGCATTTAAAGTCGCCTTCGGCGAGGCGGGTGCTGTTTTGGCATAATTCACTCATTTTCACCGCGCCAGCAGCGGAGTGCTTGGCGCGGGCCTGAAAAATAAAGGCCTGACTTCAATGATTCAATTTGCCCTCTGGCATTTGCCAGAGGGCTTTTTCCGTGGTATTATTGAAAAAAAGGAGCACGCTATGTATAAGAAGATTTTATTTGACCTGGATGGGACTCTCCTGCCCATGGATCAGGATGAATTCACCAACGGATACTTCAAGTTTCTCGCTGCGAAGATGGCGAATTACGGTTATGACCCGGAGAAGCTCATCGATTCCATATGGAAAGGCACCTTTGCCATGATGAAAAATGACGGCAGCTGCTCAAATGAGGCCGCCTTCTGGAGGACCTACGCCGGCATTTACGGTGAGGAATCCCTGAAAGATATGCCCCACTACGAAGATTTCTACCTAAACGACTTCCAGCAGGCGAAGATGTTTTGCGGCGTGAACCAAAAGGCCATTGGCGCAGTGCATGAGCTGCAGAGGGAGGGCTACGGCGTCGTCCTGGCCACCAGCCCCATCTTCCCCGCCATCGCCACGGAGAGCCGCATACGCTGGGCGGGTCTGGAGCCTTCTGATTTTGAGCTTATCACCACCTATGAGAATATCGGCTGCAGCAAGCCCAATCCCAAATATTTTACGGAGGTGGCTCGGCGCATCGGGGCTGCTCCGGGGGACTGCCTCATGGTGGGAAACGATGTCTACGAGGATATGTCCGCTGTGAAAGTTGGCATGGGAGTATTCCTGCTGACTGACTGCCTCTTAAACAGAAAGAATGATGACATCAGTCTCTACCCCCACGGAGACTTTGAGGCAATGATGAAATTCATCCACAGTTGCTAATCCCTGATATTCCTCGATATCTGTTCCCAATATCTACTATCCTGATTGTGCAACGGCCCGTTGCACAATTTTTATTTCAACTCACATTCCGCAAAGAGCCTGTCCACCGCCGCAGTATAATCTGCCACGGTCTGGGCCTTGCGGATGCGTTTGGCATATTTTTCGGAATTTTCAAAGGAGTGGACCATGTAGGTCATAAGCTCCTTCATTTTGAAAAGTATCACTTTTTCCCCATAGAGGACCTGACTGTAATCAGCCAGTATGCGGTCGTGAAACGCTTTTAGTATGTCTTTTTCAAGGCAGTATTCTCCTGACTCGTCTCTCACTTCACCAAACAGGGCCGGATTCACCAGTACTCCCCGACCCATCATCACCGCATCCACCTGCGGATACTCATGGTGGAATTTACGGTACAGCTCTGCGGTAAAAATATCCCCATTGTACACTACGGGCAGCGAGGTATGCTCCAAAGCATAGGAAAACATCTCCATATTCGGATGATTGCCGTAATAGTCCTCCTGGAGGCGGGGATGGATGATCAGCTCACCAGCCGGGTACCGGTCATAGATCCCAAGGATACGCACAAACTCCTCCGGATCACTCATCCCTATCCGGGTCTTCAGGGAAATATTAATCCCGGTACCGACAAGTCCCTCAAATATATCAGAGAGAAGCCGGTCCAGCTTCTCCGGATCAGCTAAAAGCCCGGCGCCCCGCCCCTTGGTCACCACAGTCTTTGAGGGGCAGCCCAGATTGAGATTTACTTCTTTATAGCCCAATGCCTCCAGCTCCTTCGCTGTCTCGACGAACACTATTGCATCCTTTGCCATTATCTGGGGTACCAGATTTATTCCCTTATTATTTTCCGGAGAGACGTCCCGAAGATCCTTGGGCGTCAGCCGTTTCTTAAGTCCCGGGGACAGAAAGGGAGAAAAATATTTGTCCGCCTTTGGGAAATAATCCGCCTGGGCATTCCTGTAGATATATCCGTTTATCCCCTCCAGCGGGGCAAAATAAAACTTCATAGCCACTCCTTCATCTGTTTTCTTCTTTAATAGCTTTCCGGGCTTGTTACATTTCAGACGTCAGCCAGCTGACGCCTGAAATGCAACTGCAGCACCCGCATTTAAAGTCGCCACGGCGAGGCGGGTGCTGCTTTGGCTTAATTTATGTGTTCTTCCCGCACCGGCAGCGGAGTGCCTGGTGCGGGAGTGAAAAGTAACCCGGGCTTATCCTTTTGAGAGTTATTCCGGTAGTTATCTCATCTCCATAATCATGCTATATAATTCCTAAGGTTTTTTGTCAAGACTTTTTTTACACTGACTTGACCATCCGAAAACTTCGCGCTATACTTAGCCGGATGAATTTATCTTATAAGCAAAGTGAGGTGAAGATTGTGGACTTAGACGGTAGTATACGAAGTCAGAGCTTTGGAAGCGAAAACAGATGCCTCCCGGATAAGTCCGCTCTTTTTTGAGACTGCGTTTCCTGCTTCCAGTGAATCGATGGATATGTTTGTCCGTCTTATCATCCGGTAAGCGGGATTTTTCTTTCGGGACAGGCGTTGATGCTTATCTTCGCAGTGGCTTTTACACTGCCGGAGTGTGACGCGTTTCCCTTTTGACAGGGAGTACTGTGTGGTTTTGCTTTTCGGATGATGCGGGCGATGACATATCGCCTGCTTTTTTGTTGCTGCGCAGCCTGCCCGCGTGGGTCGACTGCGCAGGCACAATCTCTCTATGTGACAGAAGCTTTTGGTCTCCTGCCGCAAGGGGTTATCAGGAAAGGAGTACAGGTCATGAACGCAGTATTGCAGAAAAGCGCTCCCGTTTATGAAGCTTTGGAGCGCTTAAAGAAAAGAAGGGTGGTTCCCTTTGACGTCCCGGGACACAAGAGGGGACACGGGAACCCTGAACTGGTGGATTTTCTCGGGGAGAAATGTGTGGGTATAGATGTCAATTCCATGCGCCCCCTGGACAATCTGTGCCAGCCTATCTCCGTGATCAGAGAGGCGGAGGAACTGGCGGCGGACGCTTTCGGCGCGGACCACGCGTTTTTCATGGTGGGCGGCACCACATCCGCGGTGCAAAGCATGGTGTTGTCAGTGTGCCACGCCGGGGACAAGATCATTCTCCCCAGAAATGTACATAAAAGTGTCATAAACGCCCTGGTGCTCTGCGGGGCCATACCGGTGTATGTGAACCCGGAGGTCGATGAGAAGCTGGGAATCTCCCTGGGGATGAAAGTCTCAGAGGTGGAGCAGGCGATCATCAAAAATCCCGGAGCGGTGGCTGTGTTGGTAAACAACCCCACTTACTACGGCATCTGTTCCGATATAAAGTCCATAGTGAAGCTGGCCCACAAATACGAGATGCTTGTTCTGGCGGACGAGGCCCACGGGACACATTTTTATTTCGGCGATGAGCTCCCGGTAAGCGCCATGGAGGCGGGGGCCGACATGGCCGCCGTGTCAATGCACAAATCCGGCGGAAGCCTGACCCAGAGCTCGCTGCTCCTGACCGGTAAGCAGGTCAACTGGGAGTATGTCCACCAGGTCATCAACCTGACACAGACGACCAGCGCTTCCTATCTGCTCATTTCGAGCCTTGATATTTCCAGGCGGAATCTCGCCCTTCGCGGGGAGGATTCATTCAGGGAAGTCGTCAAAATGGCTGAGTACGCCAGAGAGGAGATAAACGATATCGGAGGATATTACGCCTACGGCAAAGAGCTCATAAATCACGACAGCGTGTTTGATTTCGATGTGACGAAACTGTCCGTGTATACGAGAAGCATCGGGCTGGCCGGTATTGAGGTGTACGATCTTCTCCGGGATGAGTACGATATCCAGATTGAGCTGGGGGATATCACCAATATTCTGGCCTACATTTCCATCGGTGACAATATGCAGAATATCGAACGCCTTGTGGGTGCTCTGGACGATATCAAGCGCCGTTATTCCGGGGATCCCGCCAGGATGCTCAACACCGAGTATATCAATCCCATCGTTCTCGACTCGCCCCAGGCGGCTTTTTACGCCGAGAAGGATTACCTGCCGATCCGTCAGGCAGAGGGCCGCACCTGCGGAGAATTTGTCATGTGCTACCCTCCGGGGATTCCGATCCTCGCTCCCGGGGAGATGATCACCCGGGAGATCATAGAGTATATCCTTTACGCCAAGGATAAGGGGTGCTCCCTCCAGGGCATGGAGGATCCCAACGTGGAGTATTTGAATGTCCTTGTCGATGACCGGCAGATCTGGAAGGACTAGACTGACAGGAAAGGGGGAGGAAAATGGACCTTTGGTTTTCGGATTTTCACACGGACAATGTCAAGGTGTCCGTAAAGATTGAAAAACAGCTTCTCGGGGAGCAGACGCAGTTTCAGAGAATAGACGTCTTTGATTCAGACGAGTTCGGAAGGTTCCTAAGCTCCGACGGGAAGCTGGTCATGTCGGAGAAGGATGAGTTTATCTACAAGGAGATGATCGTCCACGTGCCCATGGCAGTCCATCCCCATGTAAAAAAAGTGCTTGTCATCGGAGGCGGGGACGGCGGAGTTGCCCAGATGCTCTTAAATTATAAGGAGATCAAACATATAGATGTCACCGAGCCGGACTGGAGATATGTGGAGATCTGCCGGGAGTTTTTCCCGGAGAGCGCGGTGGGGCTTGATGACCCGAGGGTTCACCTGTACTCGGTGGATGGATTGAAGTTCCTCCGAACAAAGGAAAATGAGTACGACCTGATCATAAACGATGCCATCGATCCCATGGGGCATTCGGCAGGACTCTTTACCCGGGAATTTTACGGCAACTGCTACAAGGCCTTAAAAGACGACGGAATCATGGTTTATCAGCACCCGAGCCCGTTTTACGAAGAAGATGAGAATTCCTGCCGCCTGATCCATTTCAGAGCCAGCCACAGCTTTCCCATAAGCCGGGTCTATCAGGCACACATACCCACCTGTCCTTCCGGCTACTGGCTTTTGGGGTTTGCCTCAAAGAAGTACCATCCCATCAAGGATATGGATGCGAAACGATGGAAGGAGCGGGATATTGAGACCAGATATTACACCACCCATCTGCACAAGGGAGCCTTCATGCTCCCGAAATATGTGGAGGATATTTTAAAACAGGAGGAATAAATCATGTCCAGGCTTATGATTATCGGATGCGGCGGCGTGGCCAGGGTGGCCATCGCCAAATGCTGCCAGAACAGTGAAGTGTTTTCAGAGATTATGATCGCCAGCCGCACCGTCTCGAAATGCGAGGCACTGGCCAGAGAACTTGCGCCGAACACAAAAACCGTCATCTCCACAGCCCGCACCGACGCGGGCAATGCGGATGAGCTTGCCGCGCTGATCAGGGATTACCAGCCTGACGCGGTCTTAAACGTGGCTCTTCCCTATCAGGACCTGACAATAATGGATGCCTGTCTGGCGGCCGGGGTAAGCTATATCGATACGGCGAACTATGAGCCTGAGGATACAGACGATCCCGGGTGGCGGGCAGTCTACGAAAAGCGGTGCAGCGAGCTGGGATTTTCAGCGTACTTTGATTACTCATGGCAGTGGGCTTATGAGGACCGCTTCAGGGACGCGGGGCTTACCGCCCTTCTTGGCACCGGTTTTGACCCCGGTGTGACCAGTGTTTTTACGGCCTACGCCTTAAAACATTATTTTGACAGGATTCATTATATAGATATCCTGGACTGCAACGGAGGAGACCACGGCTATCCCTTCGCCACCAATTTTAATCCTGAGATCAATCTCCGGGAAGTCAGCGCCCCGGGTTCTTACTGGGAGGACGGACATTGGGTGGAGGTCCCTCCCATGTCGATAAAGAGGGAATACGATTTTCCCCAGGTAGGGGAAAAAGATATGTATCTTCTGCACCATGAGGAGATCGAGTCGCTGGCGAAGAACATCCCCGGCGTGAAACGGATCAGGTTTTTCATGACTTTCGGGCAGAGTTACCTGACCCATATGAAGTGTCTGGAAAATGTGGGAATGCTCTCGACTACCCCCATAGACTATGATGGAAAGCAGATCGTCCCGATCCAGTTTTTAAAAGCGCTTCTTCCCGATCCCGCGAGCCTCGGCCCCCGCACAGTGGGGAAGACCAACATAGGCTGTATTTTTACGGGAGTTAAAGACGGAAAAGAAAAAACCATCTACATCTACAATGTCTGCGATCATCAGGAATGCTATAAGGAGGTCGGTTCCCAGGCTGTCTCCTACACGACAGGCGTGCCGGCCATGATCGGGTCGATGATGGTGGTGAGCGGGCTCTGGAAAAAGCCGGGCGTGTTTACCGTGGAGCAGTTTGACCCGGATCCCTACATGGAAGCGCTGAACAAATGGGGACTTCCCTGGATCGTGGATGAAGA
>JAJPYU010000159.1 GCA_021204765.1 Clostridiales bacterium | reverse complement strand
ATTCAAACACTTTCTGCCCGGCAAAGTCAATCAGAAATACAGGATTTGTTTTCTCCGCAAGGAATCCTCTTAATTTGGCTCCATAGCCGGCTCTCATCCATTTATTGCTGGTGATAAATGCCAGCACACCACCCTTGCGCAGAAGGTTATATCCTTTTTCATAAAACAGGCAATATATATCCCCGGTCTTAGCGAAGGTATCAAAGCCCAGCTTCTGATACTGATCCCCCAGTTTCGCTCCGGTGTCCTCATTGATCATTTTCTGCAGCTGAATGTACGGCGGATTCCCAATCACTATGTCAAATCCCCCATTGTCCCTGAATACTTTCGGGAAATAGAGCTGCCACAGCACGAACGGCTTTGAAGGCCTCTGGATAGCCTGATAGTATTGGTCTATTACATCGGGATTACCCTGAATCTGCTCCATGACAATCTCATTATAGATGTCCTGGATCTGCACCTTCAGGGATTCTTTTGCCACATGATCCTTCTCATCATAAAGCCTCGACTGGAGATCTATCAGATCATTGATCATTATATCAAGCTTTTGATCAAATATGCTCGCATTGCGGTATTCCGACTCATTTCCCAGAACAGAGCTCTCCGTGATCAGCGGAATGCCGCAGAATTCATCCATCAGGCTGTCTCCGCAGATGATGTTGCAGTCCAGGTTAGGAAGCTCCCTGGGCTTCGTGGAGTAACCCAGCTCCTCATTCTCCTGGTCCATAATAAAATTATCGATAACCAAAGACAGCCACAGGCGCAGCTTGGCTATATCCGTGGCGCTAACTTCCAAATCACAGCCAAAAATAGAATTTTTTATAGTCTGGCGTTTCATCCAGTAAGGATTCCGACCGGAGCGGAAATTAAGCCGCTGATGGGAATTCATCTCAATAGTCATATAGGTAGTGATAGTCTCCCTGGCCTTTACTATCTCTGTGATCATCCCCAGAGGGAAGGCCCCTGAACCGACTGCAGGATCGACGACTTTTACTTCGGCCAGCAGATCATCCAGCTCCTGAAGTCTGTTCACATTATTTCTATAACTGAATATGCTTTCAGGCATCTCCAGGATTTTCTCCTTGTCAAATTCCATATGATGCTTGTGAGCACTGGAAAACACTTCATCTCCTACCAGGACCGTTCCCGTCTCGTTATCTACAGGCAGGGTTTTCCTGACATCATCATCACGGAAATACTCCCCATAAAGAACAAATTTACGGATATCTTCATCCGAGATGCCGGTCTTACCGGACAGATAAGAGATCAGGCTCTCCTGACACATATAATGGACTATCTCACGGGGAGTGTAAAATGCTCCCTTAGATTTTCTGTCAGATACATCCAACAGGTTCTCGAACACTTTTCCCAGCATCTCAGGGTCAATGGCCACTTCTCGCTCCATGGGCTCATCCTCGGCCATGGTGAAGTTAAAGCGGTCAAACACGTCCAGAATACCGTCAGCATCTCTCCCTTTAGTATCCACATTAGAGAAGATTTCATTGGGGATGGAGAAATCATTGTTCTTCCAGTCGTATCCCTCCATCTCCTCAAACAATCCACCATTCAGGAAAGGTATCCGTCTGTGCAGCGGCGGAAAGAAAGCGTTTTCTCCCCTGTTCTGATTTAAGCCGGTATAGAATAACGGCTCCAGATAATCATCGAAAAAGTTCTTATCTACTTCCACACAGCCCTTAAATATCTCACGCATGAAAGTCCTGGGACCGCTTCCCCAGGGGTCGCCCTTAACCAGAGTGGACAGCATAGTCTCATCCTCAGCAGAGAGACTGCGCAGTGCCGCTACATCTCTGTGAAACAGCCCATCCTGGGCCTTCTTATACACCATCGGCAAGAGTTCCTTTGGTTTCTGTCCCGGACGGTAGAAGGCATTCTTGTATTCCCTCTCGGTAAGAGTCTTAGGAAAGGCATTCACACCCAGCCAGCCTTTCTTCTGAATAAAATACAAGAAAACAATCTGACCCATCAGCTTCTTGGCAAACTGCTCACTGTCAAATCCTCTCGACTCCGCCTCCGCCACAAAGCTGGAATTAGAATCCAGGTACTCCTTCAGATCCAGGTACTTATCCCTATATTGCCTGAAGAATTCATCAGTGACTGCCTCGACGCTGAAGGCCTCCTCCAATTCATCAAGGCTGGGATTATGCTCATCTGAGACGAATATAGGGAACAGACGCTCCATGGCAGTATGACATGGCTCCTTGTCTCCCACAAGATAGGAATACCTTTTGGCCGGTGTCAGCTTCTCGCTGATCTTCCCTTTGGAAAACTCATAGTCCATCCGAACCAGCGAAAGCCGCCACTTTTCCAATTCACCATCTGTGTAAAATGCGACCAGGGCTCCGGCACAATTGCTACTCTCCAGGAGAGACTTAATAAAACTTCTCTGCATGCTGCGTGCGTTTGACAGATTCTTATCATTTGTAAGGCACACGGAGAAAAGGGCGACTTTATTCCCGTCATCTCCTGTGTAATCGCCTAATTGTCTGAAGTTGGTAATAGCCGCGGAGAAAGTGTTGTATGGTTTCCTCTCCCTGTCAGGAGCCACCAAATGAATATTTACCAGAAATTCCTTCAGGAAATTTAAATAATCATCGTGGTTAAAGGCATGGGACAATGT
>JAJPYU010000238.1 GCA_021204765.1 Clostridiales bacterium | reverse complement strand
ATAAGATGGGATTGCGATATTTATAATATTTACGCTGATCAAGTTCCAGTTTCAGAATATGATTTTCAGAAATTCCCTGATTTAAAAGATATTCATAAAAAAGGTCAAACAGCAGTACGGATTTTCCACAGCGGCGGATCCCTGTGATCACCTTGATTTCCCCGTTCCACATATTTCGTATTAACTTTTTCAGATAAAAATCTCGCCTGATCATTATTACCTCCTGCTTTGGACGCATGAGCCTTAAGTATGAAATAATCGTAACATAAATGCCATAGAAAAGTCAACAAGAACATCGGAAACTTTTGGCGCATGAGCCAAAAGTTTCCGATAAAACTGATACTAAAAAGTCCTTGACAATTCGTTTCAGGCAAAACGGCAAAATCGATCCTTATTTCCTGCGGTGCCCGGCTTGCTCTCTTTGAGATCGAGGAGCAACGGGCTTTGGTTCGGGCTTGACGCGGATGGAGATAACGTGCCGGTTGATGATAATTTTGAAGGCTCGAAGCAAGAACGGGAGGAAGCTGCGCGGCTGGGATCATTGATTGAATTCTTAGAATACTGTCATATTGATACCCGTGGAAAATTAAAGGCGGCCATCCTTGATGGTGAGGAGAGATTTAAAAAATGGGAGCAGTTGGAAAAATTGATTGGAAAAGATGCTGATATCAATGGCTAAAATGAATTTTGCTGATCCTCATGCATCCGAATCAAAAAGTGATTGGCAAAAAATGATGAACCATGTATCATGATGTATGATATGCTTGTATTATTATGAAGCAAAACATAAAACGCAACAGTAGGAGGTTAGGCATGTTAGAGATAGGAACAACAGCACCGGCATTTGAGCTGCCGGATCAGAACAATGTGATGCATACTTTGGAGGAATACAGAGGAAAGAAAGTGATCCTGTATTTTTATCCCAAGGACAATACCCAGGGCTGCACGAAGCAGGCCTGCGGTTTCGGGGAACTCTATCCGCAGTTTACGGAGAAAGGCGCAGTGGTACTGGGAGTCAGCAAGGACAGCGTGGCTTCCCATAAGAAATTTGAGGAAAAATATAATCTTCCCTTTATATTGCTTTCGGATCCGGAACTGACAGCTATCCAGGCTTACGATGTCTGGAAAGAGAAAACCATGTACGGGAAGAAGACTATGGGAGTGGTTCGCACTACTTATCTGATCGATGAGAACGGCGTGATCGAGAAGGCTTTCGGGAAAGTAAAGGCGGCAGACAATCCGACGCAGATGCTGGAGACATTGGGATGAGGATCATCATTTCTCCGGCAAAGAAAATGAATGAGGAGCCGGACCTGCTGGCCGCAGAAACCATGCCTGTTTTTCTGGAGGACACGAAAATCCTGATGGAATGGATGCAAGGCCTGAGTTATGAGGAGGCGAAGGCTCTCTGGAAATGCAATGACAAGCTGGCGAAGCTGAATTACGATCGTTTCCGCCGGATGGATCTGCTTCACAATCTGACTCCGGCGCTGATCTCCTATGAGGGTATCCAGTACCAGTACATGGCTCCGGATGTTTTTACACAGGAAGAGCTGGATTATGTCCGGGAACATCTCCGTATCCTTTCCGGTTTCTATGGCGTGCTGCGCCCAATGGACGGCGTCACGCCTTACCGGTTGGAGATGCAGGCGAAAGCGGAAGTGTCCGGGAAAAAGAACCTGTATGATTTCTGGGGAGACCGGATCTGTCAGGCGGTGACGGATGGAGACGAAGAGCGGGTGATTCTGAACCTGGCATCGAAGGAATATTCCAAATGTGTGGAAGCAAATCTGCAGCCGGAGGATACCTTTATCACCTGCGTGTTTGGCGAGATGATTGGGGACAGGGTAATCCAGAAGGGAACTCAGGCCAAGATGGCGCGGGGAGAGATGGTGCGCTATATGGCTGAGCACAGGATCATCAGGCCGGAGGAAATACATGGTTTTGACCGGCTTGGGTATCGCTTTCATCCGGAGCTGTCTTCGGAAAAGGAGTATATCTTTTTGCAGGAGAATATACTGTCATAAATTATAAATCGCGTCCGGCCACCACAACCGAAAACATTATGAAAACAGTTTTTTGATTTCTGATACTTCGTATTTATTCATAATCGTTTTCCCCATGTTTCTTTCTGTTCAGGTATTCATTGTATACTTCATTGCTGTGCTCCAGCTGCTTCTTCTGCATGATCTGATTCCGGTCGCTGAGGATCGCCAGCATCTCATCCACGATCTCTTCCTCCGGAAGCATGCTGTAATGGGAGAGATAAAATATCATTCTCTGCGCTGTGAAATCCGTGTTCAGGTTCTGCGTGATCAGGTCACAGAATCTCTCCTGATAACCTCTGCTCAGAAGCATGTCATACAGTTCAAGGCTTAGTCTGGATTTCGGTTTCATATATCGCTGTCTCCGATGATATATTTTTTCATAAAGCATACACTCATGAAGCAAAAATATTATACAGGACACTCTCTGTAAATTCAACAAATTATAATCGTAACATTTTTGCAATTACAGCCGGTATGGGGTATCATAAGGATGGTTATGAACAGCCGGAGGATTAATTATGTGCGGTGTATTTTATGTTGATATGGATTCTGTCTCCGATGATATATTTTTTCATAAAGCATACACTCATGAAGCAAAAATAT
>JAJPYU010000178.1 GCA_021204765.1 Clostridiales bacterium | reverse complement strand
TTGAACTTTTCGTTAACAGTCGTATTTTTTCTTGACATTATTCCCATAGTGATGTATAATTATCACTAGGAGGTGGAGACAATGTCATATGTTAAGAGCAGAGATCATCGCACAGGCGTCACTTATGTTTATGAGTCCAAATCTTATTGGGATAAGGAAAAAAAGCAGCCTCGGTCTACGCGGAAACTGATTGGAAAAATAGATGAGGAAACCGGCGAAATTGTCCCTACTGCGGGAAGAGGACGCAAAAAGAAAAGCCCGGAGAACAGCACTATGCAGTCCAAGGAGGTCACTCAGGCAACGCCGAAGGTGGATTACCTGGAAATGCTCCGGGAAAAGGATAAGAAGATTGGACAGCTTGAGCGGGAAAACCGGGAATTGAAGGAAAGACAGGAAAAGCTTCTGGCCGAGATTACCCTTGCATTGGAGAACTATCAAAATTCCTGTCAACAATGAGCAAACGCAACAGCTGTGTCTTATGATTTGCACGCCGTTTATCTGCATCTGGATCTGGAGGGAATGTCATGGGCCTTTTCGCCAAAGAGATATCATCGGGAGCATGGAATGCACCATCAGGAGTCAAAATGCTGAAATAAAGCGTCTGAAATCTGGCGAGGAGTTCGAGGCTCTGAAGAAAACACACCAGAAAGAGATGGCAGAGATGGGCAGGAAACTCGCCAAATCGGAGGCTGAAAACGCGGCCTTACATGCCCAGATTATCGACAATCGCAACAAATGGATGGAAGTTAACGAAGATGTGGTCAAGGAAAAGGAGGAGGCACTGGCCGCCAAGGACAAAGAATTGGAGAAAATGCGGCAAAAATTGTATGAGACAGAGCGGAAACTCGACGAGGCAAGGGACGAACTTCGCGAGGAGAAAAAGCGGACGTACGAGGCACTTACAGAGGTGGAGGACCTTCAGGGACAGATTCTGAAATTAACGGCTCGTCTGAGCAAGGACTATACCAACTCCTCCAAGCCTTCCTCTGCAGATCCCAATCACAAGAAGATTCCCAACAGCCGGGAAAGCACCGGACGTAAGCCGGGCGGGCAGCCTGGTCACCCCCATCACCCCAGAAAGCGGCTTGAACCGACAAAAACTGTCGAGATTCCGGCCCCGGAGGAGTACGCAAACAACACAGACAGGTATCTTCCTACTGGCAGAATGGTTACGCGGCAGCTTATCCTGCTGTATGTTAAAGCGGATGCTATTGATTACTGTACCCGTGAGTTCATCGACCTTCAAACCGGGAAAACGGTTCATGCGGCATTTCCCGCCGGAGTGGATAACGACGTCAACTTTGACAGCACTGTTAAGGCCGCGGCTCTCCTGCTTAACGCCCAGTGCAATGTATCCATTGGTAAGACGCAGAAGTTTCTGAAGGAAATCTCTGACGGGGCAATCGACATGTCAACCGGCATGATCTGTGGCCTTTCGGCGGAATTCTCTGCCAAAACCGAGGAGGAGCGCCAGCAGATCTTCAATGATCTGTTGAATCAGCCCGTCATGCATACAGATTTCACCTTCGGCCGGGTCAATGGGACCCAGGGTGCTGTCATCATCTGCGATGCCAATGGGCTGGTGCTGTATCAGGGACGCGAAAAGAAGGGACACGAGGGCATAAAAGGATCGCCGGTCGAGCTCTATAAGGGCACTTTGGTCTGTGACCATGACCCCGCCTTTCAGCGCTACGGCAATGGGCACCAGGAGTGCATGAGCCATGTTCTGAGATATCTCACCGGAAGTATCGAAAATGAACCGGATCGGACCTGGAACAAAGACCTGCGGACGTTGATTCGGGAGATGATCCACGCCAACAATGAAGCCAGGGAGAAAGGGGAGGCATTGGAGGAGGCTCAGATTGAGCAGTTTGAGGCAAAATTTAAGGAGACCGTTGCCAGCGGCATGGAGGAATACGAGTACATTCCGCCCAGCGAATATTACAGGGACGGATACAACCTCGCCAAACGACTACATGAGAATCCTGAGGACTATCTGCGATTCCTGAGAAATCCAAACATCGAATCCAATAATTCGGCGGCGGAACGTGATGCGAGAAAGTTTAAAAGGAAGGCGCATCAGGTGATGAGCTTCCGGAGTCAGGAGGGAATGAACCACTTTTGTGACGGCCTCACGATAATGCAGACATTGGAGGCATCCGGAGAAAACCTGTACAAAGCAATTGCCAGCAGATTTGACAATGTTGCAGTCACGGCTGGGGCAGAGTAGCTTGCATTCTGCCCTTGCCTTGGCACACCCATATGGGGTCAGTATATAATGTAGGCGGGACGCGCCGTATTCTGCTACGGTGCGTCCCGTTTACTTTGGTGTCGGGCCTCTAAAAAGGGGCTACCCCCTCCGTGAATAGTAACGCCATATGAGGCAGAAACCAGGCAGGAAGATTCTCACCCTTGCGGGACGGATCGGCCTGTGTTAAAATGAATGGTACCGGGGGATTCAGCCGAAGGTCGGGAAAAAAGACACGCGCGCCTAAAATCCTTGAAGGATCCATACTTTCCGGTTGGCTATCTCTGTTCTTTTGTGGAATGGACTGCTTAAAAGGAGGTATATTTATGAGTACGCGGAAGAAAAACTCTGTGGCGTGATCTGCCTGACAGCGGGAATCTTTTTCCTGGCGGTCGGCATGATTGCTTCGTCGAATGGGAT
>JAJPYU010000023.1 GCA_021204765.1 Clostridiales bacterium | reverse complement strand
GGCCAGGAGGAGGCCATAGCCCTCTTCGGACATGATCCGCGGATCTACACCACGACGGTGAAGGAGTTCCTTAAAGACAAGAACGGGAACTTAAAAGGCATGATCATCATCAGCCTGGAGAGCAAAAAGGATGAGAAGACCGGACGCATGATGATGGTGCCGGTGGAGGGCACTGAGAAGAAGATCCCCGCCGACTTATGCCTCATCGCCGCAGGCTTCCTGGGCTCCGAGAGCTACATCACAGATGACTTTGGAGTGAAGCTCAACGGACGGACCAATGTGGACACGGCCCCCGGCTCCTACAAGACCAATGTGAAGAAGGTCTTCACCGCAGGGGATATGCACAGAGGACAATCCTTAGTTGTATGGGCCATCCGCGAAGGACGCGAAGCCGCCCGCGAAGTCGACGAAGCCCTGATGGGGTATAGCTATCTGTCTGTACAATAAGAGATTTGGAATATGAGAAGGCCCCGCGAAAGCGGGGTCTTCTCATATTCCTAAATTTTTTTAAATTTATTGTTGACAGACGTGGCGGATAGTGTTACATTATGTACTAGTTGGTTAGCACTCATATTTATCGAGTGCTAACAGAAAGACAAAAGACATTACGAAGGAGGTCACATCATGAAATTAATCCCTTTAAGTGACAGAGTAGTTTTAAAGCAGCTGGAGGCTGAGGAGACCACTAAATCAGGTATCATCCTCACCGGTTCATCCCAGGAGAAGCCCCAGGAGGCAGAAGTTATCGCAGTAGGCCCCGGCGGCATGGTAGACGGCAAGCAGGTGGATATGCTGGTAAAGGAGGGCGATAAAGTCATTTACGCCCGTTACGGCGGCAACACAGTGAAGCTGGACGGCGAGGAGTACATCATCGTAAAGCAGAGCGATATCCTGGCCATCGTCGAGTAAGGAAAGAGACACAGCAGATGCCGGTCCCGATTTGAGGAAAAATAAAACCGGTCCGGCAGGCAGAGCAATACAAAAAGGAGGAATTCACTATGGCAAAAGAGATCAAATACGGAACAGAGGCAAGAAAAGCCCTGGAGACCGGCGTAAATCAGCTGGCCGATACAGTAAGAGTAACACTTGGACCCAAAGGCAGGAACGTAGTCCTGGATAAGTCCTATGGCGCTCCCCTCATCACCAACGACGGCGTGACTATCGCCAAGGACATCGAGCTGGAGGACGCTTTCGAGAACATGGGCGCTCAGCTGGTAAAGGAAGCCGCCACCAAGACAAATGACGTGGCCGGAGACGGTACCACCACAGCCACAGTCCTGGCCCAGGCCATGATCAAGGAAGGCATGAAGAATCTGGAGGCCGGTGCCAATCCCATTATCATGCGCCGCGGCATGAAGAAGGCCACAGGCGTTGCAGTGGATGCCATCGCTTCCATGAGCCAGAAGGTAAACGGCAAAGATCACATCGCCAAGGTCGCCGCCATCTCTGCCGGTGACGAGTCCGTTGGGGTCCTGATTTCTGATGCAATGGAGAAAGTTTCCGGAGACGGCGTCATCACCATCGAGGAGTCCAAGACCATGCAGACCGAGCTGGATCTGGTGGAAGGCATGCAGTTCGACCGCGGATATATTTCCGCATATATGGCAACAGATATGGACAAGATGGAAGCAGTCCTGGATGATCCCTACATCCTGATCACAGATAAGAAGATCAGCAACATACAGGAGATCCTGCCCCTTTTAGAGCAGATCGTGCAGTCCGGGAAAAAGCTGCTCATCATCGCTGAGGATGTTGAGGGCGAGGCTCTCACCACTCTCATCGTCAACAAGCTGCGCGGCACTTTCTCAGTGGTAGCCGTGAAAGCTCCCGGTTACGGCGATAGGAGGAAAGCAATGCTCCAGGATATAGCCATCCTGACCGGCGGAACAGTCATTTCCGAGGAAGTCGGCCTGGAGCTTAAGGAAGCTACTCTGGACATGCTCGGAACTGCGAAATCCGTAAAGGTCCAGAAAGAGAACACTATCATAGTTGACGGCGAGGGAGATCCCGCAGCTATCAAAGGACGGATCGCTCAGATCAAGGCCGAGATAGAGGAGACTACCTCTGATTTCGATAAAGAGAAGCTCCAGGAGCGTCTGGCAAAGCTTGCCGGCGGCGTAGCGGTCATCCGTGTGGGTGCGGCCACCGAGACTGAGATGAAGGAAGCTAAGATGCACATGGAAGATGCCCTGGCAGCCACGAAGGCAGCTGTCGAGGAAGGCATCATCGCAGGCGGCGGATCCGCTTATATCCACGCTCAGGCAGCCGTGGAGAAGCTGGCCGATACCCTTGAGGGTGATGAGAAGACCGGAGCCAAGGTCATCTTAAAGGCTCTCGAGGCTCCGCTTTACTACATCGCAGCCAACGCAGGTCTCGAAGGCGCTGTCATCATCAATAAGGTTCGCGAGTCCGAAGTGGGTGTGGGCTTTGATGCAGCCAAAGAGATTTACGTAGACATGGTGGAAGAAGGCATACTGGATCCCGTGAAGGTCACCAGAAGCGCACTTCAGAACGCCACAAGCGTTGCAGCCACCCTGCTCACCACCGAGTCCGTGGTGGCGGACATTAAGGAGCCCGCACCTGCCATGCCCGCAGGCGGTGCCGGAATGGAAGGCATGTATTAAGCAGACGAGAGTGCGAATATGGGTGGAGGCTACCGTGTGAACAATTATAAAGA
>JAJPYU010000205.1 GCA_021204765.1 Clostridiales bacterium | reverse complement strand
ATCAGGGTCTTTAACTGCTTCGCCTGCTCACGGAACGCGTCGATTTTTCCAAAAATATCATCCACAAAATTCATAAACTTCCCCTCCTGCGTCGGTGCCGTTCCCTGTCCGACAGCCACATCTACCATTGCATCCTGCTCCGTATCTTCAAACGTTGTCTCGGTCTGGTCTGCCCCATCATCCGTCATCCCTGTATCCATTGACTTAGAATCGGATGACTGCGCATTACCATCCTCACTCACGGTGTCTGCATCGAACACATCCGTATCGGAGTCATCTGCATGATTCGCCTCTCCTGTTTCATCGGCTGTATGTTCCACAGTCGCTGCTGTATCCCCGTCAACCGTTGCTTCATTAGAATCCACAACATCCTGTGCTTCCGTCTTAGCGCGGGACAACTCAGCCGCTGCCTCCAGCGTTGCCAGGTCTTCGTCCGCCTCTTCAATCGTGGTCGTGGCGAACTCTTCATCCTCTATTGTCGTAGTCTCCTGATCCATGGTTCCCTCCTCTTCCGGAACCAGCTCCTTCATCGGCGTGGACGATGCGGCATACGCATACGTTTTCTCTCCGGCGGAACGGCTCCAATCGTCTTTTCCATTCATACCTCTTTGTTTCCTTTCTCGTTTGTTGTGGGGACGCCTTCGGCGCATACCCATCCCCCATTGTTCAAGGATGCCGGCCATCACAAAACCTCCCTGTCCTTATTTGCCACCTGCCCCTGCATATACTATTTTTCGTAATAAATATACCACTTGTATTGTTCTTTGTAAAGTACAAAAAGTGGCAGATGCCTTTACAGAATTGTTCCGATATATTAAAATAGAAGCAGGCAAAGGAGCAATCTGGTGATATGTCAAGAGGTAATTTAAAAAAATTTCGGGATGCTTTTTTGACAGAAGGGTAACCTTAATAGACATATGCCCAATTCAAAACATATGTTTGGATATTTAATGTGCAGTTGATGTATCCAGCGATACGCCGGAGTACAGTTGGTTTCTGGCCAGCAATCCATAAACCAAACGAACGAATTTACGTGAAGTCAGCGCGAGTGCTCTTTTGTGCTGATGTTTCGGAACTTCATTGTACTTCTTCCGATAGTACGCTCCGTACTCAACATTATGTTTCCTCATACTGTTGGCAGCTTCGCCAAGGTAATACCTGAGGTAACGGTTACCGGCTTTTGACATTGGGGTATCTTCCCCGTCGAAATCCCCGGACTGGTTTGATTTCCAGCATAGGCCGGCATATTTCGCAAGAGCATCAGATGATTTAAAGGCAGAGATGTCGCCGATCTCGGCGATGATCCCGGCCGCAAAGACCGGACCTATGCCATCAATGGACTGGAGGATAGTGAAGGCGTTTGGGCTCAAGCCTTTAATCTCCCTCTCGATGGCGGCATCAATGGATTTAATCTCCTTTTTAAACGTTTCTATGCAGTTAAAGGAACTGGCGATAGATACGTTAAGGGGCTCATACAGAGCCTTGTCAAGGCGATATGAATCCCGGGCGGCCTTCTTTAGAAGTTCTGCTGTCTTGCTGATGTCCCTGATACGATTGCGGCTTTTGTCTGCCAGGAATGCCACAAGGTCTTCTTCGGGGGTCTCGATAATCTCCTCGGGAGATAAATATTCCGTAAGCACACTGGAGGAAGTTGCCCCATAGAGATCACAGAAAGGCTGCTCATCCTTTTCCAGCATCTGTAATTCGCTGAATTTCAGATAAAGGTTGGATACAAGGTAAGCTTTTTCTCTGGTGATGCATTCAACAAGATGGAGACGATGCCTGGTCAGGCGTTTGAGGGCCAGAAACTGGCTTCCGCGCCAGGGCTCGGTTTCAATGTGGCCTCCTCTTGCGTAGTCAGCGATGACAAAAGCGTCAATGGGATCCGATTTGCCAAGGCCGATAAAGCTTTTCTTGTAATTGGCCGTGCATTTCGGATTGACCATAAAAACATAAGGCTTAAAACTCAGCAGTTCCTCGCAGGAAGAGAGGAAGGAGGCAATGTGAATGCTGTATACAGAGGTAGATTCCAAAGCAGCAACGACTGTATTAAGGTCAGGATGATCTTTTAAACAGCCTAATAACTTCTTAACTAATTCCTCAGCACCGGGCTGATTGTTAGCAAAGGAAGAATTGATGTATTTATTTTTGTAAAAGTCCAACGCACAAACATAGTTGGATTTTGAGCTGACGTCAATACCGACGTAAAGCGTAGATAATGGGTTGATCTTGATCATGATATCACCACCTTTCCGATCATGGATTTGTGGGGCCTGAAGTTAAAGGTTTATCCTGGGAGACATATGCTTACCGAAACCTCGCGTAATAAGCATACACCCTGGCAGCTGTTTTGCTGGTGCTGTACACCAGGGGATGAAACATCTGTGTTAGCGGAATGTGACATATGCCTCAGGCTGAACGCTCCATAAGCAGACACCGTATAAACGGGCTGAAAGGATCAAAAGCAGCGCCTCTGGACATCAGACTCTGCTGATATCATACCACAGAATAACCTTTGAAACTATTAACCAATGTAGATGGGATGGAAAGGGGTTACCCAGGTGTCCCACTCATCTATAACTCTATAGAAAGGATAAGTGCATAACCATCACTTTTCATTGGCTATACACTTATTATACGAGGAAGAGGGACATGAAGAAAAGGTGGATGGTGGCAATGGTTACCCTGG
>JAJPYU010000064.1 GCA_021204765.1 Clostridiales bacterium | reverse complement strand
GCCCGGGCCGCAGGCGCGGATTACGTGGGTGATATGGATCTGGTGGAGAAGATCCAGAAAGAGAACTGGTTTGAGTTTGACGTCGTCATCGCTACCCCGGATATGATGGGTGTCGTGGGACGGCTCGGCCGGATTCTCGGCCCCAAGGGCCTGATGCCCTCCCCCAAGTCCGGCACCGTAACCCCCGATGCGGCCAAGGCCGTACAGGAGGCGAAAGCCGGTAAAGTCGAGTATCGTCTGGACAAAACCAACATCATTCACTGCCCCATCGGGAAGGTCTCCTTCGGTCCGGAGAAACTGCAGGAAAACTTCGCGGCTTTGATGGGCGCGATCATCAAGGCCCGTCCCGCCGCTGCCAAAGGCCAGTATGTGCGCTCCTGCACCGTGGCCTCCACAATGGGCCCCGGCATTAAGGTCAACGCCGCCAAGCTGACCCAGGGCTGATCCCGCTGATTTTCACATAGGGCAATCGCAAAGTCATAATTAACCGGGCGGGATCTGGAAATTCAAGCTTTTTCCAGACCCCGTCAAAATTTTTGCTTGACTTGTATTGTATATAATGATAATACATATATATGAAGTATCCAGATTTTGTGGGTCAGTACCGCCCGAAAGGTACCATTGTGAAGAGGGTCGGAGACACCTATTACGCGTACTATGCTACGTCTAAACGGGTTCCGGAGAAAAAATATCCTGTCCAGGTGATAAAGGGGCTGGCAGGAAAGATCGACCAGTACGGCTTTCATCCGCTGACCAGAGCCGTGGTTGATACAGAGCGGGTCCGGGTGCGTGAGTGTGGGTTCACGAACTTTCTTCTGAAATTTGAGGATGAGTATATCAGCAACAGAAAAGGCGGATCAGTCAAGGACCGCCGGGATCTGTACCGTAGCATGATCGTGTATCTGTCACCGGAGTCCTATCTCTGCGATGACAGCGGTCAGACAATTTATTCTCCTGAGGAAATGACAAAGCGGTTCCACATCGGCATCCCAAATCAGATCACGGCAATCAGCAAACTGTGTGAATTTGATTTGAGGGAATTGGAACCGCTGAAACGCATCAGCAATGTGAGGATGGGTGAACGGGTTTTCGCCAGCGAATTAACGCAGCAGCAGAAAGAACTGCTGGACAGGATAGGGGTGTCAGAGGAAGATGTCAGATAAAGAAGATTTGAAAAAAGGGCAAGAGCTGACAGATGAAGAGGAAGAAAATCTGGTTATATTCCTCCAAAGAGTGCCGGATCCACGTCATGCACGTGGGATACGGTATCGTTATCATGATCTGCTGCTGATGTGCATTTATGCCGTGCTTGCAGGGTACAGTGAAGCCACCGATATACAGTATTATGTGGAACTCAACATGGATTATTTCAAGGAACGGCTGGGCCTGGAGCATGTGCCGTCTCACGATACGTTCTCCAGGGTTATGCGGCTTACGGACTTTTCCTGTCTGGGGAATTCACTGGATGAGTGGCTGAAGGAGGCTTTTCCGCAGATTTACGAGTTGTACGGCGGCAAAATGGTCCTGCATATAGATGGAAAGGCAACCCGCGGCGCCAGCGAGAAAAGCCACGGTGAGAATCCGATTTATCAACTCAATGCAATGTATGAAGGAGAGTCGATAGGCGTAAAAACAAAACAGGTGGGGGCAAAAACAAATGAAGCGGGATGCCTGCCGGACTTTATCAAGATGTTCAATCTGACAGATACCATAGTGACGATTGATGCGATGGGCTGCAACCAGAATGTCATTGATGCAATTCATCAAAAAGGCGGCAGTTACGTCCTTCCGGTTAAGGAAAATCAGCCTAATTTATTTGCCTGCATACAGGATCAGGTCAATAAGCTGGAAGAAGAAGGGCAGTTTGCCACTCTGGACAGGGCAGAGATTCTTTCAAAAGAGCACGGAAGGATTGAGCGAAACACGCTGAGTCTGATCAGTGACACCTCTTTTGTCTACGAGGAACTCGGTACTGACTCCTTCTTTGGCTCAGTGGCCAGAGTCGGCATTCTGGACAAGAAGGTAATAACAGAAAAGAACGGGCAGGAGGTGACTGAACATGCCCGCAGTTTTATCGTTACAGATCTCGAGAATGTATCTGCCGATGACGTGCTGAGGATAAAAAAGGCGCATTGGAACATAGAGATGCAGCATTGGCTTCTGGACATACAGCTCAGAGAAGATCGCCAGACTGCCAGAAGGGATAACTCGGTAGTAAACGGAGCGATCCTAAGGAGATTCTGCATGATGCTGCGAAAGCACGATGAAGAGCTGGCTGATAAACCAATGAAACGTTTCCTGATGGCCAACGTGGCAAACATTCGGCGCATTGAGGAACTGCTGTTCGGAAAATTGTTCCGGAAGCAGGGGGTATGACTTTGCGATTGCCCTAAAAACCCGGTGATTGAAAATCAACCCTGTTGACTTTCGCCGCCAACGGTGCTACCATTAGCCGGCAGAGAAATGGCATTGAAGGGGACAAAACCGCGGAAAGTCCACAGAGAGGGATACCCGGGCTGGAAGTATTCTGGCGGAACGCGGCATAACCACCCCGGAGCTGCGGCGTGAAAAGCACCGACGGCAGTGCCCGTTACAGCACAAACGAAGCGGTTCGCAGATTGACAGGCCCGGTTCTCAGGGATACGGGACCAACGGTGCGGGCAAGCAGGGTGGAACCGTGAGATAGTATTCTAT
>JAJPYU010000223.1 GCA_021204765.1 Clostridiales bacterium | reverse complement strand
TTATTATAACTCTATGATTCCACCTATCGCAATACACTTTATAAATATTTTGTAGTTTTATTATGAGAAAAAACTTGTTACTTTTCAGACCCGCCAACGAAAAAGCACCCGGGTCCAATGACCCGGGTGCCTGACATATGATTATGCTGGTATCATCCTCTTATCTCACCATCAGCTCCTCTAAGACCTGCTGCCAGTCGATGCCTACCTCGGCCATGAAGACCATGAGGTGGTAGACCAGGTCGGCAGTCTGGAATTTCACATTATCCAGATTGTCATCATTGGAGGTGATGATGAGATCCAGAGCCTCCTCGCCCAGTTTCTTCAGGATGCCCTCCATCCCCTTGCTGAAAAGATAGCTGGTATAGGAGCCATTCTTCGGGTCATCCCTGCGCTGCTTGATTTTCTGGTAGGTATTGTCCAGCACCTCGAAAAGATTCCTCTTCCTGTACTCGTCCATGGCCAGTTCAGTGAAAAAGCTGCTGTGATCTCCGGTGACACAGGCGCTGCCAATCTGGGAGACCCTGGCCAGGATGCTGTCATGATCATAATCAATCTGCAGGGACTTCACATACTGGTAATTTCCATTGGCATCCCCTTTCACGTAGATCTGGTTCCTCTCACGGCTGTAGTAATTCATCTTCCCGGTCTCAAGAGTCTTAAGGTAAGCCTCCTCGTTCATCCAGGCAAGCATAAGCACCTCGTTTGTCCGGTAATCCTGTGCTACCACAGGGATAAGGCCGCGGTCATCCGGGAGCATGTCCTTCCACTTCATGGTAGAGGTCAGGTGATCCGTGGAAATGCCCTGCTCCCGCAGATATTTTTTAAGCAAAGGCACGTGATCCGGATGTGTGCAGAAAGCACGGCAGGAAACACCCTTGACATTATCCTCGCTTTTTAAAATGTCGCAGATCTCCTCCATGGCAAAGCCATTCAGCAAAATGGAAAACGGCATGTCGGTAACATCACTCATATTCTTCGCAAGACGCTCGTCCAGAACTATGATCTCACTGATATTTTCCTCAAGGGCTATTTTCTGCTTGAAAAATACATCCACATTAAATACTGACAGTGCCATCCTCTCCTTGCCGAAGCGCTGTGAGCCCTCCCTGGCAAACATGGCTGTATTCTTCTTTAAAGAATTTAATATCACCTTGTTGCAGCCGGAATAGAGGATATTTTTCATATCTTCCATGGAATTGATATTTCCTCCGGCGTAGACCGGCAGCTCGGAGATGGTATTGATGCGCTTGATGACCTCCAGGTTCTGCCCGTGCTCATCCTCGCCGTCGGAAAGGTCATAGAGTATTATCTTGTCAATCCCATTGTCATTAAAGGAGCCGATGAGCGCGTCAATATCCCCGGCCGGGGTATGGTCATGGAAGTCCCGTACCAGAGTCCCGTCTTTTAAAAACATGGTTGCGATAATGTCTTTCTGCTTGATCTTCATAGTTATATGTATCCCTTCAAGGTGAAATCTTCTTATTAAACTCTCTGTCACCAATTGACAGTTCCCGCTTAAAGCATTCCCGGTAACAGGGTTTGTGCTTCACATACCATTCAGCCGGTATGTGAAATGTGATTTAATCTCTCGTGGAGAGATCCAGCTGCAGGGGTTCAAGATAAGGCACCATCACTCCGCCGCCCATCCTGAAAAAAAATTTCTCATCCAGCTCCTCGAAGCGGACGCTCTTCCTGCCTCCGGAGACATTTCTCTCCCAGAATCGCTTTATATCCGAAAAGGGCATGTAATAAAAAATGTCCCGGTTAGAGAAGAAAATGATTATGAACGCCACGCCTCCCTGCCGCTCGAAATCTTCCATGAACTGCACCTGATGCTCGTGGACATTCTGCAGGGGGAAAGTGTCAGTCTGGCACTCCTTGGCGTCAAAGCAGACCGGGATGCCCTGGACTGCTCCGATATAATCCACCGTACTCTTCTGCTCGAAGTAAGCCAGGGTGATCTGGCGGCTATCCCTGTCCATCTGCACCGGGGTGATGGGCGTTGGTATCTTCTGTATCAGAGCCAGGCCGTTCTCCAGATACTTCTCATTTGTCCGGTTTATAAATTCCTCCAGGGTGGAGCCCCGCAGTCCCCGGCTGTTCCATGTAGGCATCTATAGTATCCCCCGATTCTTCATGGTATCCCTATCGTAGTAGAAAATATTTCTCTCTATCATGGAAAATCTCCCATTCTCCAGGCGCAGATGATTGATACAGCAGTTGGGCTGGCTGATATTCCAGAAATCGTCAATTGCCAGACCGTCCATCCGGTGCAGAAAAGCTCTCACCACCGTGCCGTGGCAGACTATGAGGACTGTCCCAGCCCCGCCCTCCAGAGGCAGGAGTACGCTGTCGATGAAATCATTGATCCGCTCGCAGACCTGATAGAAATCCTCGCCCCGCTCGTCCGCCACGAAGAGTGAGGGGACGGTAAAGCAGTTGTCTATGTTCCTGTCCAGCTTGCGGATATCCCGGAGGATCTGTCCCTCATAGCTGCCGAAATTCATCTCGATAAGATGGGGATCCACGATAAAGTTCTCCGCCGTGACACCGTCCGCCGGAGTCCGCTCAGCGCCTGTGCTGCCCACCGGAATCTGTCCGCCGCCCATGCCGCCTTTCAGCGTCCGCTCAGCGATTATCTGCCCGGTCTCGATTGCTCTCCTTAACGGACTGGTGTATATCCTGTCAAAGAC
>JAJPYU010000169.1 GCA_021204765.1 Clostridiales bacterium | reverse complement strand
CCCATACCGTCCGCAACTATGAAAAGATTCGGCAGCACTCCTATGGGATCCTCCGAGGAGTAAAAATAGTCCTGATTCATTTCCCTACGGATACCGATATCTGTCAGGGAACACACTTTCATGTTTCTTCATCCTGCCTTTCTGAAAATCTTCTGCGAAGCTGCCCGCAAGCACCGTCTATATCACGTCCCATTTCCCTTCTTATAGTAACATTTATTCCGTATTTTTCAAGTTTATTTTTAAATCCCGCCACCGTGTACGGGTTAGGTGCCTTAAGGCCTCTCTCCTTTATAGGATTGACGGGGATGAGATTCACGTGGTAGCCCACGCGGCCTATTAGCTTTGCCAGGGCTGCGGCGGACTTTGCATCGTCATTTACACCGGACACAAGGCAGTACTCCAGAGTGATGCGGCGTCCGGTCTGCTGGTAGTAATAGTCACAGGCCTCCATGACCTTGAAAAGGGGATTGGACTTCGCTATGGGCATGAGCCGCTCACGGGTGGCCTGATCCGGGGCGTGGAGAGAGAGGGCCAGGGTGATAGCCAGCTTTTCTTTCGCCAGCTCCTTAATTTTCGTTGCCTGGCCGCATGTGGAGACAGTAATATTTCTCTGGGAAATATTAAGTCCGTTTCCGTCGGAGATCATACGGATAAAAGTCAACAGGTTCGTCAGGTTGTCCAGGGGCTCACCGGTGCCCATGACGACGACGTTGGTGATGCGCTCACCGATATCCATCTGAATACGGTAGACCTGTTCCAGCATCTCGGCCGGAGAGAGATTGCGCACCAGGCCTCCAATGGTGGAGGCACAGAAAACGCATCCCATGCGGCAGCCGACCTGGGAGGAGATGCAGACTGACCAGCCGTGCCTGTACTGCATCAGTACCGACTCCACCAGATTGCCGTCGCCCAGCTCAAAGAGATACTTGCGGGTGCCGTCCTGGCGGGAGACCTGCACGTCGGCCTGCTTCAGGACCGTGAATTTGCAGCCGGACCGGAGCTGCTCGCGCAGCTCCTTCGGGAGGTTCGTCATGGCGTCGAAGCTGTCCGCCAGGCTGACATGCATCCAGCGGTAGAGCTGGGACGCGCGGTAGGAGGGCTGGCCAAGAGAGGTCATGTACGTGGTCAATTCGTCCAGTGGAAGGGATTTGAGATCTTTTTTCTTCACAGATTTACTCCTTCATGAATTCGTGTTTTGTTTACTAAACTATGTTTTATTTTTAGGGCGCTCGCGAAAAAATGAGTTCGTTTCCGGGCACGCTTTCGCTAATGGCTGAGCTCTGTTCCGGAGCACTCCGAGCAGAATCCATTTAAAGTCGCCTACGGCGAGGGATTCTGCTCCACCTGAATCACTTTCTCACGGTCAGCGCAGTAAATGCGCAGAACTGATTACAGGTATTGGCAGGCAAATGCGCAGCGGTACTTTCGGCGGCTCGACAATTACCCGGAACCGAACTATTTCTTTCGCTCGCGCCGCTGAAGTTTTGCTATGTAAAATCCATCGCAGCCTTCGTCAGGAAGGAGGATTTTCTCGTATTCGAGGGTAAAGGCGGAATGGGCGTCCGTAAGCCAGGCTGTGTTGTCCTGGTTCTCCTCCCGGGTCATGGTGCAGGTGCTGTAGATGAGGGTCCCGCCGGGCTTCACGTAGCGACTGGCGACGGCGAGGATGTCCCTCTGGAGGGCAGCCAGGGACGTGATGCGCTCCGGGGAGCTGCGGTAGCGGATGTCGGTCTTGTCGCCCATGACGCCCAGGCCTGAGCAGGGCAGATCCGCCAGGACGATGTCAAAGGCCTCCGCAAGGGCCGGGTCGAAGTCGAGAGCGTCATGGATGCGGACTTTCACGCCGGGCGTCCGGCAGCGGGCCACGTTCTCGCGGATCAGGGACGCCTTGGCCTCGCTGATGTCGCAGGCGATGACATGGCAGTCCGCTTTCTGCGCCATGTGGATGGCCTTACCTCCGGGGGCAGCACAGATATCTAACACCCGGTCTCCGTCCCTCGGGTTGGCAATCTCCGCCACCATCATGGATGAAATATTCTGCGGGTAGATCAGGCCTTCCTTAAATTCGGGCAGGTCTCCCAGTCTGTCTATGTTTTCCAAAAGCAATGCATAGGGCAGATGTGGCTTTTTTTCTTTTCCATTTAACAATAATTGATCATCAGAGGATATTTTTGTATTATCTTCTGCTGTATCTTTAAAATTATTTTTTATTACTACTCCTTGCTCTTCAAGGGATTTGCTGATCTCTTCCGGCGTGACACGTCTTGTGTCGACCCTGACCCAGGTGCCGCTATCCCCCTGATATGACGCCAGAATGCTCTCTGTGCGGTCACGTCCGTAATCGGCTATGAACCGCTCCACTATCCATTCCGGCATGGAATACTTAACCGACAGGTAAGTGACAGGCTCCGTCCTTTCATCCGGCCAGATCACCTCGTCCACCCCTGCCGCCACGGCACGGAGCAGCCCGTTTACGAAGCCCGCAAGCCCGGAAAGTCCCCGCTTTCCGGCCAGCTTCACCGCCTCGTTTACCACGACCGCATCCGGCACGGAGTCCATGTACTTCAGCTGGTATATCCCGCTTCTGACGATTGACCTTATCACCGGCTTCATCTTTGGGACCTTAATCGTCGAGAACTGCTCCGCGATATAATCCAGCTCAATCTGCCGCTCGATGGTACCCTCGGCAGCCCGTTTAATGAAAGCCCTTTCACTCCGGCTCAGCGCCCCATTAGAGTCCAAAATCTTTCTCACCGCCACGTGAGAAAACTCTCCCTTTTCGACAGCAAGAAGGATACTTATTATTAAATTTCCAGGCTTAGATATTTCACTCATAAAATATGGCTGGCGCAAGCGAAAAAACTATCCTAAAATATCTCCTACATTTATATGGTATCCCCTGAGGAAGTCCGCGCACGCCATCCGCTTCTTCCCCTGGAGCTGCACCTCCGTGATGACCAGCACCCCATCCCCGGTGGCGACATGTATGGCGTCCCGGGTGACCTCTATAATGGTCCCCGGCGCGGCAGGATAGCTGTCATACGCCTCCACCCTCGCCTTCCAGATTTTGATCGTCCTTCCATTCAGCTCCGTGAAGGTTCCCGGCCAGGGATTAAGGCCGCGGATCAGCCGCTCCAGCTGGACTGCGCTCTTTTTAAAGTCCATGCGGCCGTGCTCTTTCTTTATCATCCCCACTTTCGTGGCCAGATAATGTTTCTGGGCGGTGTAGCTGGCCGTCCCGTCCCCGATGTCTGCCAGAGCCCTGACGCAGGCCTCGGCCCCGACTTTTGAAAGTCTCTCGAACAAGCTTCCCCCTGTCTCGTCGGGCTTAAGCTCTATCTCCTCCTGCCTTATCATATCTCCTGTGTCCAGGCCCTCATCCATGCGCATTATCGTGACTCCGGTGGTCTTCTCCCCATTTATCACCGCCCACTGGATAGGTGCCGCACCGCGGTATTTCGGCAGCAGGGAGGCGTGGACATTTATGCAGCCGAAAGGCGGCATAGTGAGTATCTCCTTAGGCAAAATCTGCCCATAGGCCGCCACTACGATGATGTCAGCCTGAATGACACGCAGGTACTCTATGCACTCAGGATTTCGCAGTCTCTCCGGCTGGTACACCCTTATTCCATGGGCCAGGGCGGTCTCCTTGACAGGGGAAAATGCCACGGACTTTCCCCGACCCTTTGCCCTGTCGGGCTGTGTCACCACCAGGTCCACATCGTGTCCGGCTTCTATTAACGCTTCCAGGGTGCCCACGGCGAAGTCCGGGGTCCCCATAAAGATCACTCGCACTCGTCATGCCTCCTTATCAACACCGGCTCCGGCATCGTGATTTCTTCTTCCTCGTCCGGTTCGGTGTCCTCATCGTACTCACCGTCTTCCTCGCCGTCGTACTCGCCGTCCTCTTCCTCTTCCTCATCGTAGTTCACGTCGTGGATCTGGCCTTCCACGAACTCTACGTACATGTGGCCTGAGAGGTGGTCCACCTCATGGCAGATGGCCCGGGCCAGGAGGTCCTCCGCCGAGAGCTCATAGAGATCCATCTCCCGGTCGTAGTACCTGACCGTCACAAACTGGGGCCTGGTCACCTGCCCCGCCTTGCCGGGGAAGCTTAAGCACCCCTCGTCCCCGGTCTGCTCGCCCTCGGAGGCGATGATCTCGGGATTTACCATGATAAGGGGACCTGCCCCGATGTCCACCACCACGATCTGCCGCAGCACTCCCACCTGGGGAGCCGCCAGGCCTACGCCGTTGGCTTCATACATGGTCTCCAGCATGTCATCGATAAGCTCCTGATTTCTGGCAGTGAGGTTCGTCACCGGCCTGCAGGGCTTAGAAAGCATCTCATCTCCCAGCATCCTTATTGTCCTAAGCGCCATTTTATCTCTCTCCTTACAACCCGTCCATGGGATTAAAATCAAACTGCACCGCCACCGATTTAAAATCGGCATTTTCCCGGACAAAGGCATCCAGCTCGTCCTTTATCCGTACCAGTCCGGCATAATCCGCTGACTTCACATAAATTATCTTCCGGTAAATGTCGTTCACTTTGGAAATAACGGCGTCCGCCGGCCCAACCAGCTGAAAGCCGGCATCCTCCCGGATTTTTTCCCGTAAGTTGTATTGTAACACATCTGCTGCCCTGTTGACCAGACCTTCATTGGCAGATGACATATGAATTACCAGCATCTGCCATACAGGCGGATATTTCATGAGCTTACGAAAGGCTATCTCCTCCCTGTAAAATGCCTGATAATCCTGAGCTGCCGCCGTGACTACCGCGAAATGCCCGGGCTGGTATGTCTGGATGACCACCTCTCCGGCCTTCTCTCCTCTTCCGGCCCGTCCTGCCGCCTGGGTCAGAAGTTCAAAAGTCCTCTCCGACGCGCGGTAATCGCTGATGTACAGGGAAAGGTCTGCCGCCAGCACCCCCACCAGGGTAATATTGGGGAAATCATGTCCCTTCACTATCATCTGGGTGCCTATGAGTATGTCGGCTTCCTGATCAGCAAACGCGGAAAGGATCTTTTCGTAGGAATCCTTTTGGCGGGTGGTATCCAGATCCATACGAAGCACTCTCGCCTCAGGGAAGCGCCTCCTCACATACTGCTCCATCTTCTGGGTTCCGGCCTTAAAGGTGCCGATATATTTGGAACCGCATTCAGGGCAGTTTGTCACCATGGGCTGAGTGTAGCCGCAGTAATGGCAGACCAGGCGGCCGCCATTGTGGAGACTGAGGGACACATCGCAGTGAGGGCACTTTATCTCATGGCCGCAGCTGCGGCAGGAGACAAAGCCTGCCATGCCCCGGCGGTTTAAAAAGAGCATAATCTGCTCATGCTTTGCCAGACGGTCCTCCATGAGCTCCTCCAGGCGCTCACTGAAAGGAGATCTGTTCCCTGCTCTGAGTTCCTCCCTCATGTCCACTATCTCCACGACAGGGAGCTGTCTTCGGCTCACCCTCTCCATCATCTGGTAGAGCTGATATTCACCGGCCTCGGCTCTGGCATAGCTTTCTATGGAGGGAGTCGCGCTGCCCAGCACTACCATTGCCCCGCACATTTTCGCTCTGGCTATGGCCGTCTCCCTGGCGTGATAGCAGGGCACAGTCTCGCTCTTATATGTGGACTCATGCTCCTCATCGATTATTATAAATCCAAGATTATCAAAGGGCGCAAAGAGCGCCGACCTGGGCCCGATAATGACATCCAGCCGGCCATCTTTTGCCCGTTCATACTGGTCATACCGCTCCCCGGCCGACATCCGGGAATTTAAGATGGATACCCTGTCCCCGAAATGGTTGTAAAAGCGCAGCACGGTCTGGAAAGTCAGGGCTATCTCCGGGATCAGGACTATGGCCTGCCGCCTCTCTCTCACCGCCGCCTCTATGAGTGCGATATATACCTCCGTCTTCCCGCTTCCGGTGACGCCGTGTATCAGGCTGGGGCGAAGATCTCCCCTTTTTCTGCGGGAGAGGATATCGTCCGCTATACCCTGCTGCACTGAGTTTAGTGCGACGGTCTCGCCTTTCTTCTTCATCCGATCCAACGGATTCCGATAATCCCTGATATGCTCCACCCGTACCATTCCCTTCTCCTCCATGGCGCGGATCACGGCTGCCGTCACATTAAGCTTCCCCGTCACCGTCTCGTAGGGCAGGGGCGACTGTTCCATGAGAGCCGCAAGCAGCCTTACCCTGGCAGTCTGATGCTTTCTCTCACACTCCGCCAGGAGAGCAACAGCCTCCTTGCCGCAAGGAACCAGGTGTATCATCCTCCGCTCTCTCTCGGCAGTCTTTCTTCTCACAGGCAGCACGGTCTTTAAAGCCTGGTTCATGGTACCTCCAAAATCCTCCCGCATCCATGCCGCCAGGGCAATGAGCTGAGCCTCGATGGGCAGACTCCCCTCCGCCACAGAATCCACGTCCTTTATCTTCGACGTGTCATACTCAGCAATATCCGTCACCTCCACCACATACCCCTGCCGCAGGGCATTCCCCCGCCCGAAAGGAACCTTCACAGCCACCCCTGCCGAAACAACGTCCTCCATCCCGTCGGGAATGCGGTACTGAAACACCCTGTCTAAGTCCGTATGCGTTATATCAATTATGACATTAGCATATAAATCCATATGCATCTCCCATATGTATACTGGCGCAGCTAGCTGTGTCGGCCAGCCGGGCAAAGAAATAATTCACGAGCAAACAATTTCCCTTGTTTGCGACGAACTCATTTTTTGACCGGCTTCAATCACCCTGGCGCTGCGCCTTCATTAATTAGTATTTTCTTAATCCTATAGAACCGTCGTCTTCAGTATTTTCGATAGCTCTGATCACCACATAGTATCCCCCATCTCCAACTGGCACCCTCACACGATCCCCGACCCTGTGCCCCAGCACGGCTTTCCCTAATGGAGATTCATTGGATATCCAGTGGTTCAGGGAGTTCTCCCTCACCGTGGTCACTATGGTATACTCCTCCTCCAGGTCATCATCTTCGAAATAGATCCTCACTTTATTATTCATCCCCACCTCGTCAGCCTTAGACTCCTCGGAGATCACCTGGGCGGTCTTTACCATATTCTCCAGGTAGCGTATACGCTTCTCATTCTCATTCTTGAACTGCTTCGCGGCCTTATACTCGAAATTCTCGCTTAAGTCCCCCTGGGCTCTGGCCTCTTTCACGGCCTCCAGAGCCTCTTTCCTTACCACCAGCTTCCGGTGCTCGATCTCCTCCTCCATCCGCTGTATATCTTTTTCAGTTACCTTATCATACATAAGTAAATCCTCTTTAAACATTATTTGACATTAAACCACAATCTGATAAATGTATTATATTTTAAATGTCCTATCTAATTATGCTATAAAAGCCCTGTATCTTCAATTATAATTTTTAAAAAAATTGCCCACGCAATGATGCGTGGGCAATCGCAGTGTTATTATTGAAAATGATCATATAGGATAAGCCCCGAACTCGGTATCTGCTATCTCCATATCCACTTTCGTCTGCTGGGCCTGGCGGAACTTGAAGAAATCCATGGCCGGCTTCGGGAACAGCGCGTAGGTCAGCACATCCTCGTCCTGCTGTTTGTATTCCTTTATCTCCTCCTCCAGCTTCGGAAGCTGAGGCTCGATGAGATCTGCGGGACGGCATGTGATAGCCTTGTCCTTATCGGGTCCCAGGATCTTCTCAACCACCTCAGGGTTAAAGGGCCTGACGCTCTGCCCGTACTTTCCGAGCAGAATGCCCTTGGTCTCGTTGGAGACCACTTTGTATCTCTCTCCCATCAGGACATTCAGCACAGCCTGGGTACCTACGATCTGGCTGGAGGGAGTGACCAGCGGGGGCTCGCCCAGATCCTGGCGGACCCTGGGGATTTCCTTTAACACTTCATTGTATTTATTCTCGGCGTTCTGCTCCTTTAACTGGGAAACCATGTTGGAGAGCATGCCTCCGGGCACCTGATAGAGCAGAGCATTGATATCAACGCCCAGCACCTTGGTGCTCAAGAGCCCGCTCTTGATAGCCTCATCACGTATGGGCTGGAAATAATCGCGGATCTCGGAAAGCAGCCCCAGATCCAGGCCCGTGTCATAAGGTGTGTCCTTAAAGGTCTGTACCATGACCTCGGTAGCCGGCTGGGATGTGCCCAGGGCTAAGGGTGATATGGCTGTATCAATGATGTCGCCGCCTGCCTCGACTCCCTTCACATAGCTTAAACCTGCCAGCCCTGTGGTGTAATGGCTGTGAATCTCAATGGGAATGCTGACTGTCTCTTTCATGGCCTTTACCAGGCGCTCCGCCTCATAGGGAACCAGCAGCCCTGCCATATCCTTGATGCAGATGGAATCCGCGCCCATGTCCTCGATGCGCTTCGCCAGGTCTACCCAATACTCCAGGGTATAAGCCTCGCCCAGAGTGTAGGACATGGCTACCTGTGAATGGCCTTTCTCCTTCCTGCAGGCGTTCACTGCCGTCTGCAGATTCCTCAGATCATTCAAGCAGTCGAAAATACGGATGATATCTATGCCGTTGGCAAGGGACTTCTGCACGAAGTACTCCACCACATCGTCAGCGTAGTGATTGTAACCCAGGATGTTCTGGCCGCGGAACAGCATCTGCAGCTTCGTGTGCTTGAATCCGTCCCTGAATTTCCTCAGCCTGTCCCAGGGATCCTCCTTGAGGAAACGGATGGAAGCATCAAAGGTAGCGCCGCCCCAGCACTCCACAGCGTAATAACCCACCTGATCCATCTTGTCAATGATGGGAAGCATCTGTTCTGTGGAGAGCCTTGTCGCCAGAAGTGACTGCTGCGCATCCCTCAGAGCAGTCTCAACTATTTTAACAGGTCTTTTTTCCATAAAAATCTCCTTTCTATACTCCAAATACCGCCATGAACACTCCGGCTGCGATAGCCGTACCTATAACTCCGGCGACGTTCGGCCCCATGGCGTGCATCAGCAGGAAATTGGTCGGATCCTCCTCCGCACCCACCTTCTGCGACACCCGGGCTGCCATGGGC
Source organism: Clostridiales bacterium (assembly GCA_021204765.1). GTDB lineage: Bacteria > Bacillota > Clostridia > Lachnospirales > Lachnospiraceae > Eubacterium_I. The sequence goes on along the minus strand of JAJPYU010000169.1, from coordinate 5,568 downwards.
ACGGCCGAGACGCCGGCCGAGCCAATTAGCGGATTGATCTTTCCATGAGTGATATGACACAGGATCTTTCCGAAGATCACACCTGCACCCGTGCCGAAGGCAAAGGCGATGACGCCCAGGACGACGATCTTGATAGTGGTCACTGTCAGGAAATTGCCGGCGCTGGTGGATGCGCCCACCGAGGTGCCAAGCAGGATGACCACTATGTACATCAGGGCGTTGGACGCCGTCTCGGAGAGCTGCTTTACCACTCCGCATTCCCTGAACAGATTACCCAGCATCAGCATACCCACAAGGGGTGCCGTGGAAGGCAGTACCAGGCAGACGATAATGGTGATCACGATGGGGAAAAGGATGGCCTCCAGCTTGGAGACTTCGCGGAGCTGTCCCATCTTGATAGCCCGCTCCTCTTTGGTTGTAAACAGTTTCATTATAGGCGGCTGTATAATGGGGACCAGCGACATATACGTGTACGCCGCCACCGCAATGGGCCCCATCAGATCCGTTTGTCCCAGCTTTCCGGCCAGGAATATCGACGTCGGCCCGTCAGCACCTCCGATAATGGCAATGGCCGCAGCTGACTCACCGTTAAATCCGATGATGATGGCCAGGAAGTATGCCGCGAAAATACCGAACTGCGCCGCCGCACCCAGCAGGAAGCTGATGGGATTGGCAATCAGCGGGCGGAAATCTGTCAACGCTCCAACGCCCATGAAGATCAGGGACGGCAGGATGGACCACTCGTCCAGCAGATAGAAATAGTGGAGCAGGCCGTCTGAAGTGCTTCCCATCTCCTCCGCCGTCATCATGATCTGCGGGTAAATATTTACCAGCAGCATTCCGAAAGCAATGGGAACCAGAAGCAGGGGCTCAAATCCCTTTTTTATCGCCAGGAATAAAAATACACAGGCAACACCGATCATCACGTAGTTTCCCCAGTAGAGGTTGGAGAATGCGGTCTGACCCATTAAATTGCCAAGCGTCTCCGCAATATTCATAACAATCCTCCTAGTTCATGGTAGCTAAAATATCTCCGGCTGCGACCTGCTGGCCCTTGGTGACCTCGATGCTGGCCACTGTGCCGTCCTGGGGCGCCACGACCGGTGTCTCCATCTTCATGACCTCAAGAATGAGTACGGTATCTCCTCTGGATACCGCTGTGCCGGGAGCCGAGACGATGTCCACGACCTTGCCTGCCGCGCCTGCCTCGATATCGATGGCTCCTGCTGAGCTGCTGGAAGCAGATACGGGCTCGCGGGACGGTACCGGTGTGGGTACCGGTGCCACTCTGGGTGTGGTGGCAGGTGCAGGTGCGGGATTAAATGCCTGTCCGCCTGCGGTCTCCTCGACTGTAACGTCGTATACATTGCCGTTGACTGTAATGGTATAGCTTTTCATATCTTAAAATCCTCCTGGGTATATTGATAATAAAACTCTTATTCTGTTTATGACCGGCGCCTGATGGTACGGACCACAAAGCTTCCGGCTGGTACCTGTTCTCCTGCCGCAATAGCCGCTGAAATGACTGCGATAAGCTCCAGATCGTCCGTGACCGGGGCCTCTGCCTCAGCAAAAGCGGGCTCCGGCTCCGGCGTAGGAGCCTCCTGCTTCTTCTCCCCGGCTGCAGTCTCCTTTTTCTTATCCTTAGGGCCGAATATCTTCGGCAGGAAACGGAAGCAGTAGATGATCACAGCGATGATTATGAGCATGATGAAGACCGTGCATATACCCAGGACTGTGTTCCTGGCTGCATAGGCCAGCTTCTCGCTCATGGTCTCCCCTGCCTCCGAGGCAAAGGCAACTGCCGGACAGAGGAAGGCCGCAGTAATTACGGCGATGACTGAAAATAATTTTCTTATCTTTTTCATCTGCGTATCTCCCTCCCGGATCAGAGCATTGAAAATGCCATGATCAAATGTTTCCTGGTCTCTCTCGGGTCTATAAGGGAATCCACGCTTCCCCTGGCCGCTGCGGACCGGATGGAATTCTGCCTGGACTCATAGGAGGCAGCCTGCCTCACCATCTCCGGATCCTGAGCCGCAATGATATTGATCGCCTTCTCAGCGTGCATCATGCCCAGCTTTACGTCCTTCCAGGCTATGGTCATATTCGAGCCTTCAAAGAGGGCCTTCGTGGTCATGGCTATATATCCTATACCGTAGGTATCTCCTATGATCAGGTTCACCCGGGCTTCGGTGATACCGGCCAGCTCCTCCATCAGGGATGCCATAGCCCAGGGAATGCTCCTCTCAGTACGCTCCACTGCCTCGGAGCCGTCAGTTGCGCTTATGGTAAGTACCGGGATGCGGGCTCTCCTGCAGAAACGCACAAAATCAGCGGCTTTCCTGCACCCTCCGGTAGTAAGGCCTCTGGATATGGTGGGGACATTTCCGATGGCTCCCACCTCTATGCCGTTGAGCCTTAAAAGACCGGTGACCATCTCGGGCTGATAGGCGGGTCTTATCTCCAGGAAATTGCCATAGTCGGAGCACTCATTGAGCAGCGCCCTGGTATCGGGGATGTCCTTTATGACATCGTCACTGATGAATCGGTTCAACTCTGCCTCGTCACAGCTGCCATAGCTGCAGCTCCCGCCCATACAGATCACTGCGCGGATCTTCGCGATGACATCGTCCTCTGTCTCCAGCACCTCCGCCAGTCCGCTGACCTCATTATGATAGATGCCGGAATTAAAATTCCTGGACAGCTGGGCGTCGTCCGTGACTGTGTGGGGTGCGTTGACGAACATCCTGGCTTCCTTCGTCATGAAAGTGAAATCAGAAAAAGCCGGGATCAGGGTCATGGCTCCTCCGCAGAGCCCGAAAATACCGCTGACCATGAGCATCTTTCTGGCGTACTGCATCTGTTTTGCCAGAACCTTAGCATAGGCATCCAGGGCATCCACTGACTCCTGGAGACGGAAACCCGCGCAATCGATGAGTCCGATGACCGGTGTGCCTGTCCTTGCAGCCTTGTCATACAGATCAGCAAGCTTTTTTGCGTGCATCTCACCCATAGTGCCGTTTAGGACTGCCCGGTTCTGGCTGTATACATAGACCGGGTTGCCGTCGATCTGACCGTAACCTGTGATGACTCCGTCGGACGGCTCAAAATGATGTCCTATGGAAAAATCCGTTAAGCGGGCAGTGACAAGAGCGCCCACCTCGACAAAACTTCCGGCGTCCAACAGCTTTTCCACGCGCTCTAAAGCGTTATATTCTGCCATACGTGTATGCCTCCTTAAGATTGTTAAAAATTAAACTATCGGTATTCTACAACAAGTCAACACGGAATGCAATGAGAAAAATGCAGAAATCTCAGGCTAAATCATTCATAAAAACACCAAAATGACGAATATTATAAGGGTCTGCGAATGCAAAAATTTGCAAAGGCAGACCCATTTACGTTGTCTACTGCTCTGTTTCCGTCATTCTCATTAAATCTTCTTCTGTAATGACGGGTACGCCAAGGGACTGCGCCCTGGTAAGTTTTGATCCTGCGCCTGCTCCGGCGACCAGGTAATCGGTCTTTTTGCTGACGCTGCCGGTGCACTTGCCGCCGTGGGAAGTGATAAACTCAGCTATCTCGCTGCGGCCGAAGTGGTCTAAGCTGCCTGTGACGACGATGGTGAGGCCATCCAGGGGCTTTGCCCCGGAGTCCTCCTCGATTTCATTTTCCATAGTAAGACCCAGTTCCTCCAGGCGGTGCATCATCTCAATATGCTTCCCGTCAGCTAAGTAGCCGTGGATAGAGCTGGCAGTGATCTCGCCCACATCAGGCAGCTCCACCAGTTCTTCTACTGTGGCACCTGCCAGGTCCCAGAGGCTGTGATAATGGTGCATTATCTCCCTGGCAGAGATGCGGCCCACGTTTCGGATAGCGAAACCTGTCAAAAGCTTATAGGGCTCATTGGTCTTGGAGGCCTCTATAGCTGAGAGAATCCGGTCGGTATTTTTCTCCTTGCCCATAATGCCCTTCTCTATAAGCTCATCACGGTGCTCTTTTAATAGGTAGATATCCGGTATGCCGGAGACATAGCCCTCCTCCACCAGAGCCTCGATATAGCGAGGGCCGAAATTCCTGATGTCCATGGCATCCTTTCCGCAGAAATAGGTGAGAGTGCGCTTCAGCTGAGCCGGACAGGAGGGATTCTCGCAGTAAATGTCGCAGGTATCCTCCTCCTTTACCAGAGGGGAGCCGCAGACCGGACAGACGGTGGGTGCGGTAAATTCTTTCTCACCGCGCTCAGTGACTTTTATGATGGCGGGGATGATCTCACCCTGCTTACGACATATGGCCTTACAGCCCTCAGAGACTCCCATCTCCCGGATAAAATCCGCGTTGTGGAGAGTGGCCCGCATGACGCTGGTGCCGCAAAGGCGCACAGGATCCTTAAAAATAGCCCGGAAGGTCATCTTCCCGGTACGGCCCACATTTATCTCTATCCTGTCAATGGTGACTTCCTTCTCCTCAGGGGGGTATTTGTAAGCGATATGTCCGGCGGAATATTTGCTCCCTGCGGGGAAATCCCCACGGTAGGCTATCTGGTCGATCTTTACCACGGCTCCGTCTATATCGTGATCAAACTCCCCACGGCGCTCGCCTATATCGTCGATGGCGATGATGATCTCCTCAGCAGTCTCACAGAGGACGTGGTCCACGGTGACCACCCCCAGACTGCGCAAAGTATCCATGGCCCCGGCATGGGAGGACATGAGGTCCATGCCGTTGTCATAGGCGTCCTGGACGTTGAAGATGAACATCTTAAGGCCCCGCTGCCTGACTATGCCGGAGTCCAGCTGGCGAAGGGTGCCTGCCGCCAGGTTCCTGGGATTTGCCGCCGGCTTTTTCCCGGCATCCTCCTGAAGGGCATTGAAACGGTCGAAATCCTCGTGGGACATATAGACCTCGCCCCGCAGCTCCACATAGCCGGGGATGTCTATAATCTTTTTCACATCGGGAATGACCAGGGCGTTGGCCGTGACATCCTCACCGGTAAGGCCGTTGCCCCTGGTCTCGCCCAGGGTCAGACGACCGTCAGAATAACGCAGGCTCATGCTGAGTCCGTCTATCTTTTCCTCCACGCAGAAGCGGACGTCGGGATGCATCCTGTGCACCTCGTCCACCCAGGCGGTGACCTCTTCCTTTGAGAAGACATCCTGGATGCTCAGCATGGGGACATGGTGCTCCACCTCCACGCCGGCCTCACGCTTCGTACTGCCGCCTATCTTCTGAGTCGGGGAGTCGGGGGTAACCCACTCCGGGTGCTCGGCCTCCATGGATTTCAGGCGAAGCATGAGCTGATCGTAGTCAAAGTCGCTGATCTCCGGGGAGTCCTCATTATAATATCTGTTCATGTGATAATCGATGAGCTGCACCAGCTCGCAGTAGTCCTCTATGCTGTACATAAATCTGCTCCTATAGTTTTTGGGCGCTCACATTCACGCCGCTAAGCTTTTTAATTAATCTGATTTTTTCTATATATTTACGCACGTGGTGCGCTGTAAGAGTCCTTCGTGAGCCGTTTGAGCTCACGAAACTCGGAGGGGGTGACGTCGCGGTAGGTAC
>JAJPYU010000020.1 GCA_021204765.1 Clostridiales bacterium | reverse complement strand
GATCCTCGCCGGGATCGGAGATGGCCGGAGTGCCGGCATCGGTGATGAGCGCCACGTTCTTGCCTTCCCGCATTTGATCGATCAGATAGTAAGCTTTGTCTATCTTATTATACTCATGATAGCTGGTGAGAGGAGTCCTGATCTCAAAATGATTCAGGAGGCGCAGGGAATCCCGGGTGTCCTCAGCGGCGATGAGGTCGACCTCGCGGAGGGTGCGCAGGACGCGTAGGGTGATATCCTCAAGATTCCCAATTGGGGTGGCACATAAATAAAGTTTGCCGGGCATGCTGTAGTCCTCTTTTTTATAAATTATGTCCGGCAAATTTTAGCCGCAGGCGGCTGTGCCGGTCGTCTGTTACTCTTCGTAGATATGAAGAATCTCCGGAGTGTACTGCCCGGGGCTCTCGTATACTATGAGAGGCGATTCCACGGTGAGCTGCGGCCGTGCCCCGGCAACTCCCTCTATGAGGACCAGGTTCGGTTCGCGGTCGATAAAGGGGTAGATCAGGCGCATGCGCTTGGGCTCCAGGCCGGAACCGCTCATCAAGGTGATGATCTGTGCCAGGCGGGATGGGCGGTGTACCATGAAGAAGTGTCCGCTGCGCTTTAACAGAAGTGCGCTCTGGCAGATGACATCCTCCAGAGTGCAGAGCACCTCATGTCTGGCTATGGTCATGGCATCTTTTTCATTGTGGATACCCCGGCTGTCAGTGATGTAGGGCGGATTTGCAGTGATATTGTCAAAAGAGGATGCCCCGAATATCCCGGCGGCATCCCTTATATCTCCCTCGACTATGCTTATCCGATTCTCCAGCTGATTTAAGGCCACGCTGCGGCTGGCCATATCCACGCTGTAGGGCTGTATTTCCAGACCGGTAAACCGGGCAGTCTCATTTCTGGCAGCCATGAGTATGGGAATGATACTATTGCCGCAGCCCAGGTCCAGACAGCCTGCGCCGGACTTTACCCGGGCAAAATCTGAGAGCAGCACTGCATCCATGCCGAAGCAGAACATCCCGGGATTCTGGATAATGCGGTATCCCTTTCTCTGTAGGTCATCCAGACGCTCGCCGTCCTTTAACTCAGTCATAGATCTTTGACTCTCTGTCGGCATCCTCCAGACCCTCCAGCTCCCTCATCTCTTCTTTGGAGATGCGATTCTTATCCCGGTCTTTTTTATTATGCCTGCTCTTGAATTGCAGCTGACCGACGTGGTACTCCCGGCTCTCTTTCTCATCACCGGTATCAATAACGACCCTGGCTGTCTGGCGCAGGACATTTACCGCGCTGACCTCGCCCCTGTAGCCGTCATCGGTGGTGACCCACTCGCCGACATGAGGGGTATTCTTATTCAGGTACTCATAGGTCTCCGCCTCATTTTTAAGGCAGCACATGAGCCGTCCGCAGACGCCGGAAATCTTTGAGGGATTAAGAGACAGATTCTGCTCCTTTGCCATCTTGATGGATACCGGGGCGAAATCCGACAGGAAAGTGGAGCAGCATAAAGGCCGCCCGCAAATGCCTATACCTCCCAGTATCTTCGTTTCATCCCTGACACCTATCTGCCTCAGCTCAATGCGGGTCCTGAAAACCCCGGCCAGATCCTTTACCAGCTCCCGGAAATCCACCCGGCCGTCCGCAGTGAAATAGAAGAGCAGCTTGTTATTGTCGAAGGTATACTCTGCCTGGACCAGCTTCATGTCCAGATGGTGCTTTGCTATCTTCTCCAGGCAGATCTGATATGCCTCTCTCTCCTTTATGCGGTTGTCGGCCTCTATCATCTCGTCCTCATCGGTGGCAACACGGATCACACATTTAAGGGGTGTGACCACCTCGTCATCAGCCACCTCTTTCTCAGGCAGGACCACTGTGCCGTATTCCACGCCCCTGGCGGTCTCCACGATGACATGGTCATCACGCTTCAGTTCAATACCCCTGGGGTCGAAATAGTATATTTTTCCCGCCTGGCGGAAACGAACTCCTGTTATCTTTATCATTTCATAAATTCTCCTTTATATTTATCAGCAGCATTTCCAGGGTCATGGAGGCGTTGACATTCATGGATATGCGAAGATTTGCCTTGTTTATTGCCTCCAGTATGCCATTTAAACCGGAAAAGGGTATCTTTAAGGCCAGATCTGACACTAGTTCTTCCTCATCCTTAAATACCAGCTTCTCCGCTGCCCCAGTCGACTTATATAATAACACATCCCGGAATAAAAGCAAAACCAGATCGAGAAATGTCGAAATATCGTCTTTGGAAGCAGTGATGGGCGCCAATTCTGCCGTTGCATCGCAGAGGGGCAGACGGTCAAGCTTCCTTATAAGAGAGACGGTCGCTTCTTTTATCTCCCCAAACTCATTCGATGAGGCCAGCATCACAGCACGTCCCACGTTCCCCTGGGCGAAAGCCACACAGAGGTCAGCCCTGTAATCCGGTACGGCGTGCTGCCTCATGAGAAATGAACGTATCAGACTGTCATCCACCGGCTTTAAGTCCAGCCTTACGCAGCGGGACAATATGGTGGGCAGAAATGAGTCCGCGTTGGTGGTAAGCAGCAGTATTACCACATATTCCGGGGGCTCCTCCACAGTCTTTAAGAGGGCATTTTGTGCCTGGACATTCATCCGCTCCGCCTCGTCAACGATATATACCTTATATCTGCTGCTGTAAGGCCGTACCACCACAGAACTATTTATC
>JAJPYU010000006.1:6765-14647 GCA_021204765.1 Clostridiales bacterium | reverse complement strand
CTGAACAGCCTCTTTTATCAGATGGCGGAGAGGATCCTGGCATCTTTTACTGTTGACAGGGTGGCGTAGATAGTGTCATCAAAGCCGAACACCTTCAGATCTTCGGGTATGCGCAGGCCGTGTTTCATACCGGCTTTTACCACGGCATGGGCGTGGGAGTCTGAGACCGCGAATACAGCGTCCGGAGGCTCCGGCAGCGTGAAGTAGCGCTCTGCGGCGTTCAGTATACGCTCGTAATCAAAATCTGCTGCCTGTATCACATACTCCGGGCGCATTTCCAAGCCATGGCTGTCCAGCATGGATTTGTAGGCCCGGTAGCGGTTCTGCGTGTAGCGGAATTCATATGAGGTGGTAAAAAAGCCTATGCGCCGGCTTCCCTTCCTTATAAGAAGGTCAACTGCCATCTTGGAGGATGAGTAATCGTCTATGGAGACATAGGGCACGTTCTGATAGAGGGGATTGTACTCACTGCACTGGACCAGGGGATACGCAGCCTTAAGCTGCCGAAGAAAATCCTCTGACAGGGGATACATGACAATGATCCCGGCGATCTGCAGCGAGGCACAGTAGTTTAAGAAGGACTGCATGGTGTTCCTCTGCGGGATCTCTGTGGTGATGATAGTGTGATAATGATTCATCTTCAGATAGTCGTGTATTCCCTCCAGGATGTCGTTATAGAAAGGGTTGCCTATATTCGGTATGGATACCATAACAGTCTGTCCGGATCCCGCAGCCCTTCTGGAGGAATATGCCTGCCTCTTTTTGGTCGTAAGATCCTCCGGCCTGATGCCGCATTCGGCAAAGGCTTCCAATATCTTTTCCCTGGTCTCTTCTGTGACTATATCCGGGTGATTGATCATCCTGGATACAGTGGCCGGAGATACTTCCGCAGTCCTCGCAATGTCATAAATGGTAATTTTTTCACCCATTTTCCTGCTCCAAATAACTTTAAAATCTGATGAAACGGAAAAATATTTATTTATTCCCCGCATTTATGGGTCAATATATCATGTTTTTACAGGTTTGGAAAGAACGAAAACATGAAACACAGAAATATGTAAACAATGTATGTTAAAAAAATACCTGTTTCTGAAACAAATTTGGAGGTACCTCAAAAAGAACAAGAGAAGAACGATTTTTTCAGGCAATGTTGCTAAATACTCAATAGCCCGAAATAGTCGGTCTTGCTAGAATATGCACAACAGGTCGGGAGACCGGCCTTGAGATTTTATTCCATATTAACAAAAAAGGAGGAAACTACAATGAAAAAGTGGAAAAGAATCATTGCACTTGGGGCTTGCGCAGCACTTATTGGCGCAACAGTAGCAGGATGCGGATCCTCAAGCTCTGACAGCAGCGATGCGGCAGCTGACACTACAGGGGACGCCGCGGTATCAGCGGAAGCTGAGACCGCATCGGCAGATGAGAGCAGCAGCACAGTCGCAGCGGCGAATGCGGACAACGACTTCACTCCGGATGAAGTCTACACCATCGGCTACAACTACTACGGCGTTGGTTCCTACGCTATCACCCAGCTGGCCAACAATGAGCAGTATGTCATCGACGCATTCGGCAACGACGCTGTAGGCCTCAGTGATGACTTCCAGGTCGACAAGATCGTGCAGGATTTTGAGAACATGATCTCCTCCGGCTGCGACGGCATCATCGTATGGCTGCCCGCCGACAACCTTTATGAGACAGTCATCAACCTCTGCGAGGAGAACCAGATCCCCTTCGTGCTGGCTGACAAGGTCCCCACAGATGAGAGCATCAAGGATGAGCTTATGAACTGCGAGTACTTTGTAGGAGCTGTCGGACCGGCCAACGCAGAGTACGGCACACTGATCGCTGACTATGCCTTAGATCAGGGCTGGACCAGCTGCATCATTACCACCAACTCTCAGGGCGACCCCACAGATACCCCCCGTGTTGATGCTTTCACTGAGGAGTTTGAGGCAAACGGCGGCACCGTTGCGACAACCGTCTATTCTGATTCTCAGGACAACATCCAGTCCTACACTGAGAATGCCCTGGTGGCAAACCCGGATGTTGACTTCGTTTACGGCACCGGCTCCGACAACGGTATCGGCGCCTGCGCAGCTGTACAGAACCAGGGACTTGACACACCGGTCCTCTGCTCCGGACTTGATTCCGAGGCTCTTGAGCTTCTGGCCGATCCTGATTCTCCGATGACGTTCGTCAACGGCGATTTCTGGATCAGCGGCACCATGGCCACCGTGCTCCTTCAGAACTATCTGGACGGCACACCCATCACCCAGGAAGACGGAAGCCCTGTATGGGTAGACGACATCCTTCCTTTCGAGGTTTCCGAGGATCAGTATGAGGATTTCGAGACCTACTTTATCAATCAGTACTGCTACAGCTATGCTGAGATCCAGCAGATGAGCGGAAAATACAATCCTGATTTCGATTATGACGCATTCCTGGACGTGATCAACAACTACTCCCTGGAGGAGAGGATTGCAGCAGCACAGAACTGATAACTGACGTACTTTAAGGGGGCATAGACTAATGGAAAAAACAAAAAGTGCAAATGCCGACCCGAAAAAACAGCGTCTCATTAAACAGATCCTTATCATAGTGATTATTGTAGTGATCTTTGTAGTCTGCCACTTCATTACGGGTGGCAGACTACTGGCACCGAACAACCTGAAGACTATACTGACTCAGGTGACCTATCCTATGATGGTTGGTCTGGGGATGATGTTTATTTTCACCACCGGCATAACTGACCTTTCGGTTGGAGCCCAGATCATACTGGCGGCCAACCTCGGAGCGGTACTGGTAGAGGATTTCGGTTTGGGGTATCCCGGACTGATCATCGGTACCATCGTGACTTTGATCGTTACAGAGCTGGCCAGCGCCTCACTCTCCGTGTTTGTAAAGATTCCGTCCTGGGTGGCCGGCCTGGGCGCGGCTTTGGTCTACGAGGCCATAGCTACTATGTATGTAACTAAGAGATCCGTAACCGCAGGTGCGGCTATCGTTTACTTAAAGCATTGTCAGGCTCTCGGAAATTTCCCCACGATCTTTATCATAGCTGTTATCGTGGTTGTTGTTTCATATTTCCTCTTCAGCCGGACAAAGCTGGGATTCAACATCCGGGCTATCGGCGGCAGCGCGGATGTGGCCGAGGCCATGGGTATCAACAGGAAGAAGACCATAATGCTGGCGGCCCTGACAGGTGCCATTATAATGGCTATAGGAGCTATCACACAGATAAGCTATACCGGGCGTTTTACCACTACCACAGGTATGGGCAGCTTAAACGGCATTTTCAAATGCCTGGCAGTGATCCTGATCGCCCAGTCTTTCTCCAGGGTTTATAACGAGGTGATCGGCTGTGTCATCGGTGCCTTTATTGTGGCTGCTTTATTCAACATACTGACCCTGTTGGGAGTGCCTTCCGGCACCGGCCAGGATGTCTGCCTGGGCGCGGTGGTGCTGGTCTGCGGTATCCTTTCATCCATCGGATATAAGGGGGTGATGAAGTGATGGCAGAGACAAGAGAAGAGATTTTAAGAATCGAAGGTGTCAGCAAGAGCTTCGGCCCCACACACGCAAACAAGGATATCAACCTTACCATGTATAAGGGGCAGGTTCTGGGGCTGGCCGGTGAGAACGGCTGCGGAAAGTCCACCCTGGCCTCAATGGTCTGCGGTATCAATAAGAAGGACAGCGGCAAATTCTACAAGGACGGCCAGGAGTACAACCCTACCAAGCCTGCGGACGCGGCGGCCCACGGCGTGGCTATGGTCGTGCAGGAGCTGGGTGTCGTCGGAGGCCTTCCCGGAGTGGTGAACATGTTCCTGGGCAAGATGGACAAGTACACCAAAGGCGGGATGGTCAATATGACTGCCATGAGGAAAGATGCCGAGGCAGTGTTTGAGAAGTGGAACATCCCCATGGTTCCCCTGGATCTTCCCGCGGGGCAGCTCCCCATCGAGCAGAGGAAGCTGATGGAGCTGGCCAGGGCCCTGATCACGGATCCGGATTTCCTGGTTCTCGATGAGATGACCCAGGCTCTCTCCCAGGATAACCGTGACATGCTTTACAAGTTCATTAAAAACTTTACCTCCATGGGACGCACCATTCTCATCATCACCCACGATCTGGAGGAGATGGTGGAGATCTGTGATGATATCGCGGTTTTAAGAGATGGTGTCATCATGGAAGTGAAGCCCTCCAAAGATTACACCATGGACGGACTGAAGCGGCAGATGATCGGCCGTGAGGTCTCCGGTGATTACTACAGGGATGATCAGGAGGAGAGCTATCAGGACGATGTGATCATGGAAGTGAAGGACCTGACAGTTCCCGGTAAGTTCGAGCCCGTATCCTTTGACCTCCACAAGGGTGAGATCCTCGCTGTATGCGGCTTAAGTGACGCAGGCAGCCACGAGATCGGAACCGCTCTTTTCGGTATCGAGGAGAAGCGCGGAGGCACTGTTACTGTTAAGACTGATCATGGTGACGTACAGTTAAAGCATCCCTGGGATATGATATCTACCAAGGGCGCATACCTTTCCAAGGATCGTGACGCCAACGGACTGATGCTGGATGCCGGTATCGGAGACAACATCATAGAGCCCTCTGCAGGCGAGCTGGCAAGCGGCAAGGGCAGAGGCATGTGGTCATACTTAAGCCTCAAGAAATCCAGGGATCTGGCAAACAAGGCCTCCCAGGATTTCGAGATCAAGTCATCAGGCTTAAAGCATGTGGTCAGGCGCTTGAGCGGCGGCAATAAACAGAAGGTTAATTTAAGTCGCTGGCTGGTCAAGGATCTGGACTATGTCATCCTGGACTGCCCTACCCGAGGCGTGGATATCAGTGTCAAGGCTTACATCTACAGTGTGCTGAAGAAGGCTAAAGCGGACGGCATCGGAGTGATCATGATCTCCGATGAGCTGCCTGAGGCCATGGGCATGTCCGACAGGATCCTGGTCATGAAAGAGGGCGCGTTCTCAGCCATGCTTTCCAGAACCACTGATTTCAATGAGGACAAAGTGATGGAGGTGATGTTGTAATGGAAAAGACAAAAAAGAGAAGTTTTGATATCAACACATGGCTGCCCATCATATTCTTCGTTTTGATAGCGGTCATCTTCGGAATAGGTACAAAGGGAACGCTGTTTACCGCGATCAACCTGCAGAGTATATTTAACCAGTCTGTGGCCACCATCATCGCTGCCCTCGGTATGCTGTTCGTGGCATCCATGGGCGGCACGGATATCACCACCGGTGTCGTGGTCGCACTGGGCGGCTGCTTCGGACTGATGGCTGCTACCGCCACAGGGGCTTCGGTGATGTTTATCATCGTTTCCATCCTGATCGGTATCGGTTCCGGACTGCTGTTGGGCTGGGCCAACGTAAAGAGGAAGGTTAACTCATTCATGGCATCCCTGGCGCTGCTGATTGCTTATCGTGCAGTGGTCAATCTGATGCTGAGCAACAACGTGTATTATCTGCCGGACAACCTGTATGTGCTGAATTCTTTCGCTTTTAAAGTAATAGCCGTGGTAGTGCTGGTGATAGTGATCGTTTATATCTTCCACTTTACACCATTCGGCTCCTATGTCAGGGCCATCGGTGAGAACGAGGTGGCAGTACAGCATATCGGTGTCAACGTGGACCGTATCAAGATCATGGCTTTCGTGATCTCCGGTATCATGGCGGCAATAGCCGGTATCTTTACCGTAGCCCGTCTGGGCGGCACTAACAATACCATTGGTTCAGGATTTGAGATGAAGGTCATGATGGCCCTGTTTATCTCAGGTATCCCTGTACAGGGTGGTTTTGGTTCCAAGGTCTACAAGGTGCTCTTCGGTGCACCTACCATAATCATGCTGGAGAACGGCCTGGTTCTGATGGGAGCCAGCGGCGGACTGACACAGCTGGTCCGTGGACTGGTGCTGATCGGTGCGGTTGCCCTTACCGGCTTTATCGGACGCAAGTTCGCCAATGTCGGCGTGGAGGAAGCCCATAACCAGAAGTTTGACCTGCCTGATGATTCGGGTACAGCTCCTGAAGCACAGGCGTAGAAAGGAGTATATATATGAAGAATGGCAAGTTACAGGTGGCTGTGATCGGCTGCGGCGGTATCGCCAATCAGAAGCATCTGCCCGCCCTGGCAGGGCAGTCCGACAAGTGCGATATAGTCGCTTTCTGTGACATTATCATTGAGAGGGCCGAGAAGGCTGCCAAAGAGTATGGCACTCCGGATGCCCTGGTGTGTGAGGACTATCATGATGTGCTTAAAGTAGAGGATATAGATGTGGTCCATGTGTGCACCCCCAACGTGGCACACTGCCCCATCACCTGCGATGCTTTTGAGGCCGGCAAGCACGTAATGTGCGAGAAGCCCATGGCTCACAATACTGAGTCCGCTAAGAAGATGATGGATGCATGGAAGAAGTCCGGCAAGAAATTCACTATCGGATACCAGAACAGGTTCCGCCCGGATACCATTACCCTGCACAGAGCCTGCGAGGAGGGTGCCCTGGGCGAGATCTATTTCGCCAAGGCCGAGGCTATCCGCCGCAGGGCAGTACCCACCTGGGGAGTGTTCCCGGACAAGTCCAAACAGGGCGGCGGACCGCTGATCGATATCGGCACCCATTCCCTGGATCTGACTCTGTGGATGATGGACAACTACGAGCCAGTCTCCGTGACCGGCAGCGTCTTTGAGAAGCTGGGGCATCTGCCTGAAGCTGTCGAGGGCAATCTGTTCGGACCCTGGGATCCCGAGACCTACGAGGTGGAGGATTCCGCCATGGGATTCATCAAGATGAAGAACGGAGCCACCATCTTCCTGGAGGCTGCCTGGGCTATCAATATGAAAGAGTCCAGGGAGGCTGCCACCACCCTCTGCGGCACCAAGGCCGGAGCGGAGATCATAGGCGGTATGAGCCAGGAAAGCACCTATGACCTGGTATTCAACAAGACTGATTACGGCCAGCTGACCACGGAGACTATCTCTGAGGGAGGCAGCGTGGCGTTCTTCGAGGGCAGCGGTTCCGGCGAGCCTAAGGATCTGGAGTGCGAGCAGTGGCTCAATTGCATCTTAAACGATACAGATCCTGTTGTAAGACCTGAACAGGCCTTTGTGGTGACCCAGATACTGGATGCCATCTATGAGTCTGCCCGTACCGGCAAAGAGGTCATCCTGGACAAGTAGGAGGGCACTATGAAATTAGGATTTGTAAGTGCGATTTTGGATCAGAGCAGTTACGAAGAGATGATGGATATCGCTTCTGACCTGGGGTTTGAGTGCGTGGAAGTCGCATGCTGGCCTTTAGGCAGGGCGGAGCGCCGCTATGCCGGCGTCAGCCATATCGATGCCGAGAGGGTCCTTGAGGATGAGGCTTACGCAAAGCACATCCTGGACTATGCGGCAGATAAGGGCGTTGAGATTTCCTCCCTGGCTTACTATCCCAACACCATGGATGCCGATCTCGAGAAGCGAAGGGTGGCTGTAGCTCACCTCATGGCACTTATTGAGGCCAGCGCGAAGCTTGGCATCGGCATGGTCACCAGCTTCATCGGACGTGACCAGACGAAATCCGTGGAGGAAAATCTGGAGCTGGTGAAAGAAATCTGGCCTCCGATAATCGAGAAGGCAGAGAGCTGCAATGTAAAGATCGCTATAGAGAACTGTCCCATGCTCTTTGGCAGGGATCAGTGGCCCGGCGGTCAGAACCTGATGACCACCCCGAATAACTGGAGGAGAGTCTTTGAGATCCTGCCCGGCGACAACCTGGGTATCAACTATGACCCCTCTCACTTTGTCTGGCAGATGATCGACTATATCAAGCCGATCTATGAGTTTAGGGACAGGATCTTCCATGTCCACTACAAGGATA
>JAJPYU010000006.1:0-6665 GCA_021204765.1 Clostridiales bacterium | reverse complement strand
TAATCTTTTATTTTTAAATTTTTGAAAGGGGGTTTTTGCATGAGCATAAGGATTGGTATTATAGGTTACGGATTCATGGGACATGAGCACATGACTATGCTGCGTGACTTTGACGGCATCGATGTGGTCGCCATCTGCGATATCGAGGCTGATCAGATGGATGACGCTCCGGAGGGAGTGGCGAAGTATACTGACGCGGCGGATTTGATAGCCAGAGATGACGTGGATGTGGTTCTTATTTCAGCCAACAACAATCAGCATCTGAAGCTGGTGAAGATGGCGGCTGAGGCAAAGAAGAATATTATCTGTGAGAAACCGGTGGCGATGACTATTCCTGATCTGGAGGAGATGGAGAGAGTCATAGCTGAGAACGGCATCAAGTTCACAGTTCATCAGCAGAGACGGTTTGACCCGGATTACCGCACAATGAAAGCGGTGTTTGACTCCGGGGAACTGGGAGATATATTTACGGTGCAGAGCGGTCTCTACGGATATAACGGAAACATGCATGACTGGCATATCTATCCTGAACAGGGAGGCGGTATGCTTTACGACTGGGGCGTGCATCTCATCGATCAGATGCTCTACATGATTCCCGGGAAGATCACGTCGGTATTTGCTGACCTGAGAAACGTCATCAACGAGCAGGTGGATGATTACTTCAAGATCCTGATGATGTTTGAGAACGGCATAGTCGCTGAAGTGGAACTGGGCACTTACTTCCTGAAAGATCAGGATAAGTGGTTCGAGCGCCACTGGTTCATGGGCGGCAACAAGGGTTCTGCCTATGTGGACGGCTTTGACCCCACAGGCAAGATAGTCCATACTGCCCATCTGCTGCAGAACGCAGGTCACGGCAGGACCATGACGGCAGCCGGACCTACCCGTTCTTTCGGACCGCCGGCAGAGGGCCTCATCATAAGCAAGGATATCCCTGTGGCACAGACCACACATCGGATGTTCTTTGAGAACTATGTTAAGGCTTATTACGGCGAGGAGGATTTCCTTGTAACTGTCCCTCAGGTGAAGAGAGTCTTAAAGGTCATGGATGCCGCGAGGCTGTCCGCAAAGACCAGGAAGTCTGTGGATTTTGAGATTTAAGGAGGAGAGCTATGTTTTACGCAAAAGATCACCCCTTTTTGATTCCCAAGGACACCGGTATCCCCAGTGATGAGTTTACCTTTGAACAGATGAAGGCACTTTCCGCCGATCTGTCAGAGACGGAGAAAAAATGCCCTCACGCAAAATATTATTATGAGCTTCCCGCACCTCTGCCTCAGGAACATCTGGATGCCATGGAGGCCGGTCCCATTGATCCGTCAGAGGCTTTTGAGATCTGGGACTACGGCAACTATATGAATAAAATCGGACACTGTGCGGTAGAGAACGGATACTGTGTGCTCCCCAGCGGGATCGCCTATTCAGCGGCGAGAGTGATCCAGGAGGGCCGGTTTGACGATATGACGGCCTACTATAATCAGTATTTCGCTCCGGAGGAGTGCCTGTTTTACAAGACCTGGTATCCCGGGAATCACTATATGCACTTTACGGATGGAGCCGTGGAGGACTTTGGTTTTGGCCGCCAGTTCATCAAATTTACCGGGTTGGTTGAGGTGGAGGATCTGCGCCTGAACTATGATGACATAGACAAAAACGACCCGGCCTGCATCAGCATCAACGGCAGTAAGGCAGTTTTCCATGATCTCACAGATGATTCTGCGAAAGATATCAAGGGCATCCTGGTATTTTACCACAGGTTGACTGAGAACGGACGCGAAATGAGGATGCGCATGTGGAACGGCATCTCCGTGGATGAAAACGGTGAGTATGTCATCGATCCCCTGCCCGCTGACAAGGCGCTTAAGGTGGCAAAATGCTGTATGTGCCATCTGATGCAGGAGTACACCAACGACCATTATCTGGAGACGAAGTTTTGGTATGACAACCACTGAACCGGAAATCCCGGAGGGACGCAGCTCCTGCCGGGAACTGTATACGACCATGAGAAAGGAGAGTGTTTTATGGATTTTCAGGCGTATAACAATATCCTGATCTGTAAAGAAAACATCAAAAATACGGTTGTGGATGATGTTAAGGTCGGATATGAATTCAAGATCAAATATCCCTCATACAGGGGAGCATTTTTAAGCTGCATCGAGGAGCTGCGTTTCCAGATGGACGGAGTGGACATTCCGAAGCCCCAGATCTCCTTCCATGTGAACGGAAAAGATTTCCTCATCGACGAGCTGCCGGAGTGCTTTAAAGAGTACTGGTTCGTGCGGGATCCCGCGACGATCCGGGTCCGTCAGAGCGGAGGCATAGCCTCCGGTGAGCATGCGGTGCATGTATATATGAAACACAGAGTACCTTACACCGGGTATTTCGGACAGTACCTGGAGCTTATCAGCGACAGGACAGCGATTCTCATGGCTGAGTAGAAAGGGGGAATAGTGATGAATCAGGATATTAAATTGGGTATTTCCCTCTACAGTTTTTCGACAGAGTATATCCAGGAGAAGCTGGATCTGGAAGGGATCTTAAAGAAAGCAAGAGACATGGGATATAAGGGCGTGGAGATTGTGGCGGCCCAGATGGTGCCGGAATATCCCTACCCCTCGGATGAGTGGCTGGCATATTTTAAGGATCTGCTGGCAAAATACGAGCTGGAGCCGGTCTGCTGGAGCGCATACATCGACATGGGCATCCGCAGCGACAGGGATCTGACTGAGGATGAGATCGTACAGTTTACCGTGAATGACCTGATTTATGCTAAAAAGGCCGGATTCCCCATGGTGAGAACCCAGCATGCCATCTCCCCGGCTATCTTCAGAAAGATGGTTCCCTACTGCGAGGAGCTGGGCGTGAAGCTTACCATTGAGATGCATCATCCCCATCATCCGGAAGTGCCGGTGTGGAAAGAGTATTTTGAGATCATGGCGAACGAAGGAAAAGGCTGGCTTGGCTTTGTCCCTGATTTTTCCATTTTCCAGACTATGCCCCATCAGCTGTACTTAAATCAGGCAATAGAGTTCGGATGCAGAGAAGACAAGCTGGCTGAGATCGTGGAGCTGCACAGGCAGAAGGCCGATATCTCTGTAGTGGAAAACGGTGATTATAACGATATCGAGAAGCATACCGCTGCTGAAATGTTTGAGAAGTTCTCCGCTCCGGCGAAGATAGAGCAGATAAAGGATTTCCTGCCCTACGCGTTCTATATGCACGGCAAGTTCTATTATCTGAAGAACGCTGAGCACGATGAGACCATTCCTTACGAGGAGATAGTCACCACAGTCCGCGACCTGGGATACAAGGGCTATATCGCCAGCGAGTATGAGGGTCATCATTTTGACGATACCGTGGATTCAGCCCGGCAGCTTGACCGCTTTGTGAAGATGATGACTAAGATATTGAACTCATAACGCGCGCCGGATCGGCAAACGTGTGAACAATATATAAGGAGGCAACAATATGGCTTTAAAAGATTTTGAAAACGGCTTAAAGTGGGATGTCCCTTTTAACAGGGATATGCCCATTCCTTTCGTTAAGCACTGCGGCAGGCCGCTGCTGACAAAGGAAAACTATCACGAGGTTTTTGACATGACCAGTGATCTGACCCCTGAGGAGGCTGCCTCACCCTTTGCCAGGTATTTCGCAATGGGTCCTGCCTGCCCGTCCCCGGAGAACAGGCTGGCCACAGAGATCGGCCAGGAGATCGATCCTTCACAGGCGTTTACCGTTGAGGAGTATGTAAACGCAATGGACAAACCGAACAGCTGCGATCTGCTTACCGGCTACTGCGTCATGCCAAATGGCGTCGGCTTCGCCCAGATGACCACCATCACACCGGGCTGCACTGCCGAGGTGATGTGCAATTTCCTGGATCACTTCAATCCTCCGGGAGACCTGTATTACAAATCCTGGTTCCCGGGCGCACATTTCTGCCACTATCCCGGCGCCGCTGTTGAGGATGTGGGCTACGGTGTCTGCTATGTGCGTTTCCTGGACGGCCTTACAGAGAAGGATGTGGGTATGCCCATTCCCGGGAAATACGACAAATACTGCTGCGGGATCACCGGTGCAAACGTTCGCCACTGGCCACTGCATCAGCCTGACAGGGATCCCATCTGCATCATCGAGCTGTGCTACTACCGCCAGCTTCCGGATGCCTATGAGACCCGTGTGACATTCTGGATCGGCCAGGAGTTCCATGACGGCAAGGCCACCATGCATCTTCCCGACGGAAAGCCCGTCACTCTGGATCTGGTGAGATCTCTCTGCCTCCACGGCGTGTGGGAGACCAACACTCTGATGAGGAACGTCATGGCTTTCTGGAAGGACTGCCAGGATTGATAATTTAATATGATAAAAAGGAGGAATTGACGTGAAAAAAAAGATTTTAAGCCTTGCGCTGGCAACAGCGATGGTGTTTACCCTGGGTGCCTGCGGATCATCTTCATCTTCTGACACAGCGGACACCACTGATGACACAGCTGAGGAGGTAAGTGCTGAGGCTGAGACAGGGGACGAAAGCGGACTTGAGGCATCCATTGATTCAGTACAGAGGGTGGCGTTCTGCACATTTACGACAGAAGGAGATTTCTGGTATAATTATTATACCATGGCCCAGGATGATTTTGCCTCTGACGGGGTCACCATGGATATTATCAGTGCAAATAATGACCTGGATCGTCAGATCGAGCAGATTGAGAACTGCCTGGATAAAGGATATGATCTGATCATTGAGATCGCAGTGGACAGCGGCGAGGGTCTCCAGGAGGTCAATCAGGAGGTTATGGATGCCGGAATACCCATCGTACAGTTTATCAAGGATTCCGGAGAGGGATACCGCACCAGCTTCCGGGGTACTGATGAGACGGCAGTCGGCGGCCAGATAGTCGAGACCGCTATGGACTGGGTCAATGAGGCTTTTCCTGACGCTGCGGATGGTTCCATCAACACTGTTATCATCGGCGGAAACTCAGCTGGAAGTGAGACTGAGCGTTTTGAGGCCATTGTAGACAAGGCGGCGGAATATCCTCAGCTGAACGTGGTGGATGCGGTTCAGTGGGAAACTTCACAGAACTATGCGCAGGGGGCGGCAGCGTCTGAGATCGCACAGTTTGACGGCGATGTACAGCTGATACTTGCAGCTTCCGGCGAGATGGCTCTCGGTGTGCGTGACAGTATTATATCAGGCGGAACTCTGATCACAGATTACAGTGACTTCGGCATCTTTACCTGTGATATGAGTGATGACACCGCAGTCTCCATCAGCGGATCAGTCACTGACGAGGATGTGATCCGCGGGGCAGTGGTTGTAGGTGAAGATTCTGTTGACAATATTCTGGAATTGGTAGATACCTGCATGGAGATCCTGAACGGTGAGGATTACGATGAGTTCGTCTCCGTCGATATCAGTGTCTGCACGGCAGATAATCTCGCTGATTTCGGATACTGATTTATGAAACACGGAGCAATCCGTGGTATCATCATATTGATGAGTTAACACAGATAAAATATCCTTGTATTATCCCCCCAGACCCTGTTGGGCCTGGGGGATTTACAAAATCAGATGTTTTTTGTGGGAAAATAACAAAAAACATTCGTATCGTCCATATTGCTGGCAGATATCGTGTATAGTTGTCTGATAAATGATGGAATATAATAATAATATCTTAAAAAGAAAGGCAGGTATTTGTTATGGGTATCAAATCCAGCGTAAGCTTATACAGCTTACAGTATCAGTATTTACGTGGCGACATGAACCTGGACGACATCGTCGGGTATGTCATGAGCCTTGGCGCGGACGGCATCGAGCTGCTTCCTGACCAGATGCTTCACGGGACACCGGAGCCGACAGATGAGACTCTGGCCGAGTGGGACAGAATAGTGGAGAAGTACAAACCCGGTCTCGCCTGTGACGACATTTTCTTAAACACCAACCTCTATCTGAACCGTGACCTGACCAGGAGAGAGTGCGTGGATCTCATCAATAAAGAGATTAAGCTGGCTCACCGCCTCGGATTCAAGGTCATCCGTCTGGTCTCCATGGTTCCGGCCTGGATCCTGGAGCCCTGTCTGCCGACAGCGGAGAAATATGATGTGTCTCTCAACATTGAGATTCACGGCGGTCTCGGATTCGGCGTGCCGAAGACAGAGGAGTATTTAGCGGAGATGACACGTCTGAATTCCCCTTACATCGGTATAGTACCGGATTCCAGCATCTTCTGCCGCAGGCCTCCCAGAGTGGTAGATGACTACTGCGCCCAGGTGTACGGTACCAACCCGGATCTGATCAAGTATGTCAGGGATGTGTTTGAGAGAGGCGATGATATTTTCCATATCCAGATGCGCAACAACGGCCGCGATCCCGAGATGGAGAAATACATCAAGGATCCTGTCAAAGATGGTTTCTATGTCGACAACAGCATCGGTTATGAGAACGTGCCTTTGTCCGCCATGGATCCTTACGTGGGTTCTATTAAGCACTTCCACTTTAAACTGTACGAGATGACAGATGAGGGAGTGGAGTACTCCATGGACTACGAGGAGATAATCAAGTATCTCCATGAGCACGGTTATAACGGCTATGTTTCCACCGAATACGAAGGCTGTCTCTTTAACAAAAAACCGCGCCAACCGGCCAAAAAACCTGAGGTTAGGCG
>JAJPYU010000293.1 GCA_021204765.1 Clostridiales bacterium | reverse complement strand
CTGCGGATGATGAAGCTCACCACGAACAGGACGAGACATATCCACGCCGCAGTCCTCAGGGCCGAGATGATGACCGAACTAGTGCTGATGGATCATCACCGCACACTCGTGAGTTCAGTCGTGAGTAGTTCATGGACATGTTGCTCCTTCCACGTGAGTTGAGTGGCGGGTCGTAGAGCGTTTCACCAGTCATTATGAACGATGATACCGTCACTTCAGTGCAAAATACCGTCACTTCAGTGCAATTCTAGATCATTCAACAATTATTGTGGTAATATGTGGAACAGCAGAAAGGAAAGACTAGATATGCTTCGGAGCTCATGACCTGATCTTATATGTGATCAGGGTCAAGAAAGGTAAAAGATGAGGATCTTGACGCAAAAGATCACCGAGATCGCGATCTGTCGAGGATGGATCCCGGAGGAACAACATGAGTGGTGTTCATATACGATCATGAAGTATCTGGAAACGATCATTTTTTTCTGTTTCATTTCCTTGATCTCATGTCTGTTCGGAAGATGGCTGGAGATGTTCTTCTTTGTTGCAGCGTCCTACATACTTCGTAGACGGATCGGAGGATGGCACGCAAGATCACCATTACGATGCCAGGTGCTGAGCATCGGTATCAGTTGTATGGCTGTTCTGCTATTGGGACTGCTCATCTCAGAGTGCGTTCCGCTCAGCGTAGAGTACATCATGGCTCTGGTATCTTCTGTGATGCTCCTCTGTGCGAGACCGGTCTATCCTGCACAGCTCCATTTTTCCGATGAGATTAAAGTACAGAACGGCAAGCGTAAAAACAGGATAGTGCTGATCATCATATTGATCGAGTCGATCTCGTATATCGTCTTACCGCGGGTACTGCCGAGCCTTTTGATGAGTTCATGGGGCGTGCTCATTGGTACCATGATGGAGACAGAACACACCGGAGGAGGAGGTGGAAGGATGAATAAGATGGAAGGAATTTGCAGGAATATCCTGCGGAAGGCAGTCGATTCCGAGAGAACGGTGTTGATACCTGCGTGTATTGGGCTCTTGTATCAGCCGGAGCGTCCGGTGGAACAGGCGGCCACATCCCTGAAGACCAGTACGCACGAGGAAGATGCGTAATTCATCATGACCAGCCGGTGCACCTGGTAAGGTGGACCGCTGACGTTATGACCAGATCTTATTAAGGAGGTAAACTGAGATGAAAAAAAGATTGTTAGCAATATGCTTAACAGTTATCATGAGCTTCTGTTTCGTTTCCAGCGTTGGTTATGCTTCAGAAGCGGATGACCATGACGATGAGGTGGCAACAGTGCAGGTGATCGAGACGATCTATCTTGACGCAGCAACGTGTCAATTAGTGTACGATAAGATGTGTGCAGGTGAAAGTTGGACTTCTACAGTGCTATCAAGTGTCGCAAGCATCATCTTGGACTATGCTTTGAAGGGAACAGGAACATTGTTGGCCATAAGCAACATGATCGCTTCCTTAAACTATAGTGCAACGAAGACTCAACTGCAAAAGGGGATAAGTAGTGGAAAAGGTTGTGAAATGATAGTGTACGACAACGCAACGCCGTGCATTCTTGCTTGTTCCTGACTGACAAGATAGTGCCGACCTGCACCTTCCATGGGCAGACCTCAGACGACGCAAGGGAAAGTGTGCTCGTCATACTGAATGCTCTGGACGGTCCTGTCGCGTTGCCAGCGGGAGCGACATGATGATGGGAGCCTGAGCTGAGCTGATTTGACTTGTATGACTATGCTTCAAAATGTGTATATCCAAAAAAGGTCTGATTTTCAGCATCCTTCTGGGATGCTGAAGGCAGGTCCTGGCGAGATCACCAAAGGGGGACGAAAAATGGCTGTGCGGCACAAACCGCTGACCGAAAGCTATTTTTATATCCTGCTGTGTCTGTACCATGGACCGAAACACGGGTACGGCATCATGCAACAGATATTGGAACTGTCCGGCGGCCAGGTGCAGATCGGAGCAGGTACTTTGTACGGAGCTACGACAGACCTCCTACAAAAAGACTGGATCCGGGAGGTGCCTCCGGTCTCCGGAGGCTATGAACAGCGGCGCCAGTATGCCCTGACCGACGAAGGGCGGAAGACGCTGCTAGAGGAGATGGACCGGCTGGAGCGTATGGAGCGTATGGCCAGTCTAGTGAGAGACCATATCGCCGGTGGAGAGGAAGGAGAAAAAGGGAATGGATAAGGCCACAGTACAAAAGGCTACGAAGAGCCGCTTTTACCCATTCAGCCGCCGTCGGTGCAGGCAGGAGATTCGGGAACTGGATGATCTCTCCCGGGAAGGGTGGCATCTGACGGGACGGACTTCATATCGACAGGAACTGGAGCAGGATGCCACCGTCCAGTATCGGTACGCCATAGATTTCCGATACGGTCATGATGAGGCCGTATATCTGGCGATGTTCGAGGATAACGGCTGGGAGATGGTGGATGCCATAGGGGATGCGACGAACGTATGGTTCCCGTTACTGACCTTCTTCACGGTGCCGGACACGGCAGACCATGCCGAGGGCTGCTGGTATATCTTCCGGAAAAAGTATGATCCAGATCTTCCGGAAGAGGCCTATGAGATCGCCACTGACGACGAGTCGGCCCATGGACTGGATTTGCGCCTTGCCCAGAAGTATCAATGGGGGACATGGCTCTTCAGCTTCCTGTGCGTGTTAGAGCTCGTGGACTGTCTTCTGAGT
>JAJPYU010000083.1 GCA_021204765.1 Clostridiales bacterium | reverse complement strand
TCCTTTGTCTGTCCTGCTGGGTGATATCCGCAGCTGCATCCCGGGACCGGATGAGGTGAGTGATGCCGCCAGCCCGGCCCTTGCCAATATCAGACGCAGGATAAGAAATGTTGGCGAGAAAGTCCACTCCACCATGAACAGCCTCTTAAATAACGCGACCATCCGCAGCTATCTGCAGGACACGGTGATCACCATGCGGGGCGACCGCTACTGCCTCCCGGTGAGAGCCGACTGCAAGGGTAAGGTACCGGGGCTGATACACGACCAGTCCGCCTCCGGCTCCACCCTCTTTATCGAGCCCATGGCGGTAGTGAATCTCAACAACGACTTAAAGGAGCTACTCCTGGCTGAGCAGGAGGAGATAGAGAAAATACTGGCTGCCCTAAGCGCCGAGGCGGCAGAACACACCGGAGCCATCATGAATAACTTTCGCACCCTGCGGCAGTTGGACTTTATCTTTGCGAAGGCCCGCCTGGCAAAACAGCAGAACGCCATGCCTCCCATATTTAACACAGAGGGCAGGATAAATATCCGACGGGGCCGCCACCCGCTCCTTGACAAAAATAAAGTGGTGCCCATTGATATCCGCCTTGGGGAGGACTTCACCCTGCTGGTCATCACTGGGCCAAATACCGGAGGCAAGACTGTATCCCTTAAGACTGTGGGTCTGCTGACACTTATGGGCCAGTCGGGACTGCACATTCCCGCCGGGGACCGTTCCGAGCTGGCGGTATTTAAGCAGATTTACGCGGACATAGGGGACGAGCAGAGCATAGAGCAGAATCTCTCCACCTTCTCCTCACATATGACGAATATCGTCCATATATTAAAGAAAGCGAATCGGGGCAGCCTTGTGCTTTTCGACGAGCTCTGCGCCGGAACCGACCCGGACGAGGGAGCCGCCCTGGCCATCTCCATACTGGATAAGCTGCGTCGCCGGGGGATACGGACCATCTCCACCACCCACTATAGTGAGATCAAGCTCTACGCCCTCTCCACTGAGGGAGTGGAGAATGCCTGCTGTGAGTTCGACGTGGAGAGCTTAAGCCCCACCTATCATCTGCTCATCGGCATCCCCGGAAAGAGCAATGCTTTCGCCATCTCCGAGAAGCTGGGTCTGCAATCGAATCTCATCGAGGATGCCCGCAATCGTCTCTCCCGGGAGACGGAGAGCTTCGAAGATGTCATAGCGGACCTGGAGATGAAGCGCCATGACATAGAGCAGACTGAGGCCGATATAAAGCGGGAGAAAGCCGAAGCTGATGAGCTGAAAGCCAGACTAGAAAAAGATAAGGAAAAGCTGGATCAGAATCGTGACCGCATCATCCGTGAGGCCAACGAGGAGGCAGCCGCCATCTTAAGGGAAGCAAAGGATGCCGCCGATGAGGCCATCAGCCGCTTCCGGAAATACGGCAAGTCCTCAGGCGCTGACACTGCTGCTGAAATGGAGCGGGAGCGGGAAAAAGTCAGGAAAAAGATGAGCGACGCCCGCAGCAAGGCCGGCATACAAAAGACATCTCCGAAAGAGAATACCAAAGTTCCCACTTCCCTGCGTCTGGGTGACAAAGTGCGGATACTGAGCCTGAACCTGACCGGCACTGTCCACTCCCTTCCCGATGCGAAGGGGAATCTCTCCGTCATCGCCGGCATCTTAAATTATCAGGCAAATATCAGGGACCTGGTGCTGATAGATGAGGAACTTATCCCTAAGGCTCCCGCATCAAGATCATCC
Source organism: Clostridiales bacterium (assembly GCA_021204765.1). GTDB lineage: Bacteria > Bacillota > Clostridia > Lachnospirales > Lachnospiraceae > Eubacterium_I. The sequence goes on along the minus strand of JAJPYU010000083.1, from coordinate 987 downwards.
AGCGGAGCCGGCCAGATAAAGCTCTCCAAGTCCCTTTCCGTCTCTCCAGAGATCAATCTCATCGGCAAGACTGTGGACGAGGCCATACAGGAGCTGGACAAATACCTGGATGACGCCTGCCTGGCGCACCTTAAATCCGTCCGCATAGTCCACGGCAAGGGCACCGGAGCCCTGAGAAATGCGGTACAGAATCACCTGCGGCGGCAGAACTATATTGCAGAATACCATTTAGGCGAGTTCGGCGAGGGCGATGCCGGAGTGACAATAGCGACATTTAAGTAACATGAGGCCGACCCGGGACGAAAGTCCCTTTTGCTTTGCCAACGCAAGAGATAAGGAGGAAACATCATGGGACCCAAACAGAAAATACTGATAGTTGATGACGATTCCAATATCGCCGAGCTGATCTCCATGTACCTGGTAAAAGAGTGCTACAACACCCGCATCGTGGGTGACGGTGAGTCCGCTCTCACCGAGTTCGAACACTACCATCCTGACCTGATACTCCTGGACCTGATGCTCCCCGGCATCGACGGCTACCAGGTCTGCCGGGAGATCCGTACCCACTCCAACACTCCCATCATCATGCTTTCCGCAAAGGGCGAGGTCTTCGACAAAGTCTTAGGGTTAGAGCTGGGTGCCGACGATTACATCTTAAAGCCATTCGACTCCAAGGAAATGGTGGCCCGGGTAAAGGCAGTCCTGCGCCGTTACCACTCCGGAGCAGGGGATAATCCGGAAAATGAGATCAAGTGCGTGGAATACCCGGACCTAATCATAAACCTCACCAACTACTCTGTCCTCTACCAGGGAGAAGTCGTAGATATGCCGCCCAAAGAGCTGGAGCTCCTATACTTCCTTGCCTCCTCTCCCAACCAGGTCTTCACCCGGGAGCAGCTCTTAGATAATATCTGGGGCTACGAGTACCTTGGCGATACCAGGACTGTCGATGTCCATGTCAAGCGTCTGAGAGAGAAAATCCGGGAC
>JAJPYU010000069.1 GCA_021204765.1 Clostridiales bacterium | reverse complement strand
CCGTTTCGGATCTGGTAATCGCCATCATCGACCACGTAAAAACCAGGCGCAGGAAACGCAAAGAGGCCAGTGAAGTGGACGCGGAGGACAAAGAAACAGAATAACCTTGCATGGGCGGCGGGCAGGAAACTGCCGTGCCGCCTTATTTTTAAGGCGGTGAACATATGAAAATCGAAACCTTAAACATCGACCTGGAGTGCTTCTCCGACGTCGACCTGAAGAAATGCGGCGTGTACAAATACGCCGAATCACCCAACTTTGAGATACTCCTCTTCGGCGTGTCCGTAAACGGCGGGGAGGTCATCGTATATGACCTGGCGTCGGGCGAGGCCGTGCCGGAAGAAATCATCGAGGCTCTTTCCGATGACTCCGTGGCAAAATGGGCATACAACGCCACGTTCGAGCGGATATGCCTTTCCACCTGGCTGCGCAGGGAGCATCCGCAGTATTTCTCAAGCTACAGCATCGAGGAGGACACGGTCTGGAAATACCTTGACCCGGCCTCATGGCACTGCTCCCTGATATGGGGAGCCTATCTGGGACTGCCGCTGTCCCTGGAGGGCATCGGCACCGCGCTGAACCTGGACGAGCAGAAAATGTCGGAAGGCAAGGCGCTGATCCGCTATTTCTGCGTCCCCTGCAAGCCGACGGGAGCCAACGGGAACAGGACAAGGAACCTGCCCCAGCATGACCCGGAAAAGTGGGCCGTGTTCAAGTCTTACAACAAGCAGGACGTGGAGACCGAGATGGCGATACAGAAGCGGCTCTCCAGGCTGCCCGTGCCGGACTTCCTGTGGGATGAATACCATCTCGACCAGGAGATCAACGACCGAGGGATACAGGTCGACATGACGCTTGTCGAGCAGGCGATCGCGATAGATGCCCGTTCCAAAGAAGAGCTCTCCGCAAAAATGAAGGAACTCACGTCCCTGGAAAACCCGAACTCCGTCCAGCAGATGAAGGGCTGGCTTGCGGCGCACGGGATGGCAGCCGAGTCCCTGGGGAAGAAAGCCGTGGCGGAACTTTTAAAGACGGCACCGCCGGAACTGGCAAAGGTGCTGGAACTCAGGCAGCAGCTTGCGAAATCCTCCGTGAAGAAATATCAGGCCATGCAGAACGCCGTGTGCGAGGACGGGCGGGCAAGGGGAATGTTCCAGTTTTACGGAGCGAACCGGAGCGGGCGCTGGGCTGGCAGGCTGATCCAGCTGCAGAACCTCCCGCAGAACCACATGGCGCATCTGGAGGATGCCCGCAGCCTGGTGCGCTCCGGTGATTATGACACGCTCTCCATCATGTACGACTCCGTTCCGAACGTACTGTCGGAACTCATCCGGACAGCCTTTGTACCGAAATGGGGGTATAAGTTCATCGTCGCGGATTTCTCCTCCATCGAGGCGAGGGTGCTGTCGTTCCTCGCGGGGGAGCAATGGCGGCTGGATGTGTTCGAGAACAACGGCGACATCTACTGCGCCAGCGCATCGGCCATGTTCAAAGTCCCGGTGGAAAAACACGGGCGGAACTCCCATCTCCGCCAGAAGGGCAAGATCGCCGAACTCGCCCTCGGATACGGCGGCTCGGTCGGCGCGCTGAAGGCGATGGGTGCCCTGGAAATGGGCCTGCAGGAGGAGGAACTCCAGCCGCTCGTGGACGCATGGCGCAGTTCCAATCCGAACATCGTGCAGTTCTGGTGGGACGTGGACGCGGCGGTGCGGACCGTCGTCACGCAGCGTATTGACACGGAGACACACGGCATCCGGTTCATGTACCGGAGCGGACTGCTGATGATCGAGCTGCCGTCCGGCCGCCGCCTGTGCTATGTGAAGCCGCGCATGGGGATCAACAGATTCGGCAGCGAATCCATCACGTATTTCGGTGTCGGCACCACGAAGAAATGGGAGCGCATCGAATCCTACGGCCCGAAATTCGTGGAGAACATCGTCCAGGCAATCAGCCGCGACATCCTCATGAACGCCATGAAAACCCTGCGGCACTGCTTCATCTGCGGCCACGTGCATGACGAACTGATCATTGAATGTGATATGCGGGTATCAGTAGACGCCATATGTGAGCAGATGGCCAGAACCCCGTCCTGGATTCCAGGGCTGAAACTCCGTGCGGACGGCTACGAGACAATGTTTTATAAGAAAGACTGAAAAAGGCGGTGCCTGTCATTATGATAAGCACCGCCCATTTTTTACCTGTCGAAAATATCCTTTGCCCTGGGCTGGACGATTTTCCTGACGGCCTTCACGTAATCGGAGACCGTCCGCTCGTTCATCTTCAGTTCCGCCGCCATCTCTTTCTGGGTGGCGCCATCAAACAGCATCCGGAAGATGCTCCCGTACTCCGGCTTGATCTCGCTGAGCATGGAGATGAGGTCTTCCAAAATCACCCCATAAATCACATCATCTTCAAAACTTCCTGTGGATGTTGGCTCCGCACCTTCGTCCACCAACAGTGAAAGAGATGCCGTCTTGTTGCGCTCTTTGCAGACCTCGGAATACATCTTGCATTCCGCACATTTCCTGCTCTCCGGACACCGGATGAGCTTCCCGTTCTTTCCAGAAACCAAACATCTCCCGTCGCGGTCTTCTCGCTTGGCCTCCGCCCAGAGTGGCTCCATGTACGCCCGGTAAACAGCCTCGTTCGCGTCAATCATGACGACCTTGCATTTCCTGTTCCCGATGCGCGTCCAGGTGACGTCATCGGAATTGATTCCG
>JAJPYU010000001.1 GCA_021204765.1 Clostridiales bacterium | reverse complement strand
GTATGGTAAGGAGTTTTTTACACTCCCTGGTAATCAGATTTGAACCAAATCGCGCATGCTGCGCGATAGCCTCCCAAGTTTTTGTTTTTTACGCTACGCTGTTGTCGTAGTGTATTTTTTTAGTTATAATGACCCTATTTTAGGCAAAGGAAAAGCCCAATGGAAGAGTCACTCTGTTTGGCGACCAGGTCTCTCTATCCATGGGGCTACCCACGGATATGAGTATAACGTCTTTTCACCAGTTTTTCAATCTCATTCGTTCCCCTCCGGGAAAATTTTTGGTAATCCATCAACATATTTCATACCAAGATTTCCAAGGAGGGCTATTTCCATGTCTGATCTTTACAATAATTATGTCCAGAAGCATCTCGACATCCTTTCCCTGCGCGACCTTGCGCCGGGCACAATCTCATCTTACGCCTCTTACCTGAACCAGTTCCTGGACTGGGTGGGGGAGAACCTTCCCGGCAAGGATCTTTCCCAGCTTACTTTTGAGGAGATACGTTTGTATCTGCTTTTCCTCAAAAATGTAAGGAGCCTCAACAACAGGACCATCAATTACCATATCGCACAGCTCAGGGACTTTTTCCTTTATGTCCTGCACAGGGAATGGGAGCGCTACCAGGTGCCGTACCTCAAGTATGACCAGTTTCTCCCGGCCGTCCCTACGCGTCAGGAGGTTGACACCATCATCGACTCCATTTCCAACAGTAAGCACAAGGCGGCTATCGCCCTGCTGTACTCCTCCGGCCTCAGGGTGAGTGAACTCTGCCGTCTCCACTGCGGGGACATCCACGCCTCGGGGAACCGCATCTATGTCAGCCGGAGCAAGAACCGTTCCGACCGTTACGCCGTGCTCTCCTCCAGGGCGTTGGATCTCCTGACGGCCTATATCCGTTCGGATTACAGGGACGCCACTAAGGACAGCTGGCTCTTCCCGGGAGCCAGGCCTGATTCCCATGTGTGCACCCAGACCGTCTACAACATCCTGAAACATCAGCTGGCCTCCCTGGGCTGGCAGGACAAGGGTTTCAACTGCCACTCGCTCCGCCACGCCTTCGGACTCCACCTGTATGAGGCCGGTACTGACCTCATCTCCATAAAGGAAGCCCTGGGCCATAAGTCCATGTCCAGCACCGAGATCTACCTTTCCCTCGGGATCGGCAGCGGAAGGAGTGTGAAGAGCCCTTATGACCTTTGAAGCATTACAGACAGGACCGGTCTATCCGATCCGGGATGCGTTCCGGAAGTTTTTCACTGCTTACAAAGCCACGCATGATCTTTCCCCGTCCCAGGAAAAGGCCGGTTTCTCCATCAGCAGCTGCAAAACCGGGGATCTCGGCTATAACGTCAGCTACTGCCCTGAATGCGGCAGGACTTTCATACACGCCAGCTCCTGCAACAACCGCAACTGCCCTTGCTGCCAGTACCCTCAGGAACAGAAATGGATCGCACAGCGGGAATCGGAGATCATACCCGGCATAGCCTACTACCATGTCGTCTTTACCGTCCCTTCCGAGCTGAACCCCTTGATCATGGCCAACCAGGAGGAGCTTTATAACCTGATGTTCCGCGCCGCGGCTGACACACTCCTCACCCTCTGCGCGGATAAAAGGTGGCTCGGTGCCAAACCAGGGATAATCGCGCTCCTCCACACCTGGGGACAGAAGCTGAATGACCATCCCCATATCCACACCATCGTCACCGGCGGAGGGCTCACTCCGTCAGGAAAGTTTGTCGAAGGCCGCCATAAAGGATACTTGATCCCCGCTAAGGTCATCGCCCCGGTCTTCCGCGGTAAATATCTGGAAGGCCTGCGGTCCTTTTGGGATAAAGGGAAACTATGTTTCCCGGAAAGCCTCTCACATCTGCGCAACAGCTATGAGTGGAAGAATTACCTCGATCTCCTGTACGGGAAAAAGTGGTTCCCGTTCCTGAAGGAGACTTTTAACGGTAAGGGCAATGCCGTGAAGTATCTGGCCCGTTACGCTTACCGTACCGCCATAAGCAACAGCCGCGTTGATTTCGTGGATGATGACAGTGTCACTTTCCACTACAGGGATTATTCTGACGGCAGCCGCCAGAAATCCATGACCATGGAAGGTGAGGAGTTCGTCGGCGCATTCCTGAGCCATGTGCTCCCGTCCGGCTTCCACCGTGTAAGATTCTACGGCTTCCTTGCCAACTGCATGAAGCAGAAAAACCTGGAACTGATATATAGACTGCTGAACAAAGCTTACGCTGGCAGCCCCGTCAAAGGGATGCATGTGCGGGAGCTGTTCCTGTATCTCTTCCACAAGGACATCTGTGAATGCCCATACTGCAAGGGAACCGTAGTGCACATGGCGAGGGGAGTTCCATTACAGGCCATAAACTGAATAACGTCATTCTGGAGGCCGTCCATGGGGATGGTCTGGTAAACCATGCCCAAAAACTGAGTGCCGGATATATATGGTCGCCATAAATGGCGGATACCGGGATCAGTTTCACTCCAAAACACGTGCCGGCGGCAGTCATCGCGGACATCAAAACTCCATATACATACGCATGCGCGACTTGGTTCAAATGAAAAGTACTAAATCAGGAGCTTGAAAGTTGTCTCAGGCTCCTGATTTTGAGCTCCTGACTTAGAACTTTTCTAAACTATTTTGACAAAAAGGAAGTATGCTATATCTGTCTATTATACACATAT
>JAJPYU010000168.1 GCA_021204765.1 Clostridiales bacterium | reverse complement strand
TGATCGTATTCTTCGTACTGCAGAAGCAGTTCGCGGAAGGCATGACGGGTGCTGTCAAGTGATATGCAGAGCGTAACTGTTCACACGTAGCAAAAATAAATATGCCTGCATCAAGCTTGCTTGAATGTAGGCATATTTTTTTGCTACGGGTGTAACACGTGACCTCCACCCTCATGAGTAATCTAGCTGCGATAGCAGCGGAAAAGCCTGCGCAGAGCAGGCGAGATTACGAATAAGGAGTGGAGGTCAAGTGTGAACAGTTCGCGCACATTCTGGTTTAGTAAAAATTATGTTGTTCTACAGATGAAAGATTGATAGAATTGTTATAATAGATTTACGTGAAAGGAAGGTAACGCTATGGACAAATTTGTTTTGAATATTATCCACCGCCCTGAGATGGTGCCGGAGTATTCCGCTACGGTCACGGGTCAGGGTAAGGAGGAGGATATAGGGGATCAGGGGCTGCTGACTGAGTCTCTGGATATTTTCAAGACCCAGCAGCGGATCGCCCATGAGAACGGCCTGAAGGTTACTATCCAGATGACATACGGCTCCCTCTACAACGAGGAGGCCATTGAGCTGGCGAAACATGACCATGAGGCCTACGGTGATGAGATCTCATTATCTCTTTTAGGCCTGCCCTGTGACGAGTTCAGGGAGAAGTACCATACAAAGGATTTCTGCATTTGGATGTTCTCCATGGAGGATAAGAAGGCCATCGTGGATGACATTTTCGAGTTGTTCTATGACAGGTTCGGATTTTACCCTGAGTCCACCGGATCCTACTATCTGGATGCGCCCCTTATCAACTATATTAAAGAGAAATATCCCATGGTGAAATGTGCCATCGCCACCTGCTGGGAGGAGGGTCCCAAGGCCTATCATACCTGCAATAATTCCTGGTACACCCTCTTTGACGGGGGTCCCTGGGCACCCTGGATCCCCTCGAAGCAGAATACTCACGCACCGGCGGCTAATGAGGAGGAGGATTCCGGAATCGTGGCCATTCCTCATCTGTCCAGGGATCTGATCGCCTGCTATGATGGCAACGGCTCCAACTTTGGTACTCATCCCCAGAATGTGCTCCGGGGAATGATATACGACACGAAGACCTGGGAGTACCCGTACCTTTACAACCTCATTGATCAGTACCGGTCCCTGGAGAAGTATAATAACGGTTACGCCTACAACATGATGTTCGTGGGACCCGGCTGGATGAACAAGATGGGGCGCTGGGAGTCCCCCTACGAGCTGCTGGTGAAATCCTACACCGACGGCTGCAGGTACTACGCGAAATTAAAGGAGGAGGGACAGCTCGTCGACATGACCATGTCGGAGTTTGCAGACTATTACCGGGAGAAGAAGCACTACACCGAGCCTGAGTGCGCACTTTGGAGGGATATCCTCTACGGCTCAGATAAGCAGCTCTTCTGGTATTGCGACCCCTACATGAGAGCCTGCGTGAATATGGACCAGGGCGGAGCCATCGTGGACCTGAGGCCCTATGCGGCGAAGATCGACTGGCCTGTGGGAATCGGCACTCCCCACGTGGAGGACGCCTCCTATCCTTTCCTGATCCAGGAGAAATACAGGGCCGGATATTTCACCCATTATGCCGGCGAGGGCACCATCCGCAGCGCCAAGCTTTCCCATAACGGGGAGGAGGTGGATCTGGCTCTCTGCAGGACCAAGGCTCATTTCTCCCAGGAGGGCGATACCCGTATCCTGACCTTAGATCCTGTGACCATCGAGTTCGCGGATATGTCCGTGACATTGCAGACGAAAGAGTATTTCGAGGAGGGCTCCGGAGCTATCAAGATAGAGAGAAATATCATTGAGATGAGCGACCCCACGGCTGAGGTATCCTTAAATGAGTACATGGTGGCCTGTTACGGCACCACGGAGTATCCGGAGGATATGAGCGGAATAACGCTCCGAGCCGAGGGCGACGAGCCTCAGGAGATCATCTACGGGTACAGATGCAGGGAGGCTTACATCGTCGGCGCCACAGAGGTATCTGCCAACATACCGGCCATCACCACGAAGGTGAGCATGACGGCATCCGATGCAACGGCTGAGGGGTACATTAAGGAAGGATACGCCTTCTCACCCATGTTTACCCTGGGATACAGGAAAAATATTACAGATAAGGAGGTCTTTGCGACATGGCTCAATCTGGAAAAGGGAAATTAAATTACAGGTGCCCGTCATGCTTCATGAGGGATCTGGACATAGATATGTTCTACGATAAGGACAAAGGGGAGTACTACTGCATACGGTGCCAGTTTACAGGCACAGAGGAGGATGTGCTCCGCATGAACGAGCTCGTCAGGGTTCGTTATAAAGCGATGAACAAGCGCTTCACCAAATTTGACTTTGATTAAATAATTGCTATTAGGCCACAAAATAGAAAAGCGGAATACCATTTTGTCGTGTTGCGACAAATATGTGTATTCCACTTTTCGTATTTTTTGAAAAAAATTGTTATGAGAAAAGAACAAAATTTTAAATGGAATAAAATTGGACTGGGGGTCTGCTACTACCCGGAGCAGTGGGATAAGGCACTCTGGCGGGAGGATCTGCGGCGCATGAAGGCGGTCGGCATTGGGACTGTGAGAGTCGCGGAGTTTACCTGGAGCATCGTGGAGCCGATGGATGGCGAATTTAATTTCGGCGTCTGGGATGGGTTTTTTGATGTCGCCCAGGAGGAGGGCCTGAAGGTCAT
>JAJPYU010000100.1 GCA_021204765.1 Clostridiales bacterium | reverse complement strand
GTATAATTCAAATTTCAAGGGGCTGTTGGGTGACGGGTCGAGGTTCGGAGTCAATTTCAGATATATTGTGCAGCCAGAGCCCAAAGGACTGGCTCAGGCATTTGTGCTGGGAGAGGATTTCATAGGGGATGACTCATGCGCAATGGCGCTGGGAGATAATATTTTCTATGGAAATGCCCTGACTGATAAGCTGAATGTCGCTGTCGCAAATGCCGGAGAGGGATATGCGACAGTATTCGGATATTACGTAAACGATCCGGAACGGTTTGGGATCATGGAGGTGGATGATGACGGCAATGTCCTGAGTATAGAGGAAAAGCCGGAAAAGCCCAGGAGTAATTATTGCGTCACCGGCTTATATTTCTATCCCCGGGGTGTGCCCGCGAAGGCAAAGCAGGTAAGCCCGTCTGACAGGGGTGAATATGAGATCACATCTCTGAATGCTATGTATCTGAAAGAGAAAACCCTCAGGGCGGAGATGCTCGGCAGAGGCTATGCATGGCTGGATACTGGGACGGTAGACAGCCTGGCTTATGCTTCGGAATTCGTCAGGATGATACAGAACAATCAGGGCGTGGTGATATCCTCGCCGGAGGAGGTCGCTTATAACAGGGGGTGGATATCCGAGGGGGAGCTCTCGGAAGCGGTAAGCCGATATGGGAAGTCCCCATATGGAGTCCATCTGGAGCATGTGCTGGAGGGAAAGTTATTCTATTAGAGCAGCGGAAGCTTGAAAAGCAAAGTAATCGGATTGTATAAATGGTTGTGCTCACGAAGTGAGCATAGGCGTTTGATGATAGGACAAGAGTTTTGGGAGCCTGATATCAGGGCTCTTATTTTTGTGGAGAAATATTAATAAAGCAGCATTTGGAAAGGAGCGCAGGGAAATGTCAATTCAGGTATTGAAACCAAAATTTCATATTGATGAATGTCTGGAGGCGGTCAGGGACTGCCTGGAAAAAGGCTGGACAGGCATGGGATACAAGACGGTAGAGTTCGAGGAGGAGTGGAAGAAATATACGGGACACAAGAATGCCTATTATCTCAACTCAAACACCTCAGGACTGCATTTAGCTGTGAAGCTTTTGAAGATGGAGTATGGCTGGGAGGATGGAGATGAGATAATCAGCTCGCCTATCACATTCATTTCCACAAACCACGCGATACTTTATGAGAATATGCATGCAACATTTGCTGATGTGGATGAGTACCTGTGCCTGGACCCAGCGGATGTGGAGAGGAAGATCAATGATAAGACCAGGGCGGTCATCTTCGTCGGTTATGGCGGTAGAGTGGGACAGCTGGATAAGGTCATAGAGATCTGCCGCAGGCACGGCCTGAGACTGATCCTGGATGCGGCTCATATGTCCGGGACAAGGGTCAACGGCGTGTGCCCCGGCACCTGGGACGGGGTGGATGTCGCGGTCTATTCATTCCAGGCAGTGAAGAATCTGCCCACCGGTGACAGCGGCATGATCTGCTTTGCCGAGGAGAAGTTGGATAAGATAGTGCGTCAGATGGCCTGGATGGGCATAAATAAGGATACCTATGCAAGGTCAAATGGAGGCACATATGCCTGGAAATACGACGTGGATTATGTCGGATATAAATATAATGGGAACGCCATCATGGCGGCCATTGCCCTGGTGCAGCTGAAATATCTGGATGAGGATAATGTCCGCAGGAGAGAGATCGTCGGGAAATACAATGCGGCGTTTAATGGGAATGAGAAGATCCGTATCGTCGGGGCTCCCCATGCGGATGAGTGTTCATTCCATATTTATGAGCTCATAGTGCCGGACCGGCAGCAGCTGATGGCGGATCTGCAGGAGCAGGATATTTATTGCGGTGTCCATTATCGTGACAACACCGAGTATAGCATGTACCGGTATGCCCAGGGCACCTGCCCCAGGGCGCATGATGTGAGTCAGCATATCATAACGCTGCCGCTGCATATGTGGCTGACGGATGAGGATGTGGAGAAGATTATTGGGGCAGTGATTGAGTCTGTCAGCAGAATGTAATTAAAGCTGAGGAGGAAGTAAGGGATGAGGCTGGAATTAAGGCGCATAACAGAAAACGAGCTTGAGCTTATGATGGAATGGCGAATGCGGGAGGAGATAAACAGGATGATGTATACTTCCCCGGTGCTTACGTTAGAGGGGCAGTATAAGTGGTTTGAAAAAATAAAAACTGATCCAACTCAAATCAGATGGATCATATGGGCCGATGGGCGACCGATTGGTTCTATGTATATTAACGATATTGACAGGATTAATCATCGCTGTGAGTCCGGATGGTTTATTGCTGAAAAAGGGGGATTATCTCTGAAGGAGATTGTATCCATACAGCAGAATGCTAATCAGTATCTTTTTGAGAATCTAGGAATGAATAGAATATATGGAGGTGTTCTGGATATCAATTTTAATGCGGCGTCCTTAATTAACCGCCTGGTCGGTCTTAAGGAAGAAGGGCGGATGAAGCAGCACATATATAAAGACGGCCGATATCATGATGTGATCATGGTGGGGATTACAAAAAAAGACTGGGATGATTTAGGTGCGCGATTTGAGAGGATTCCGGTTGAGGGCTGGTATTGTTAAGAAAGGAAAAATGATTTATGAGGAAAAATTTAGACGGTAAATGCGCACTGGTTACCGGGTCAAACAGGGGAATTGGCAAGGCGATAATAAATAAGATGGCGTCAGAGGGAGCCAATATAGTAGCACATGCA
>JAJPYU010000068.1 GCA_021204765.1 Clostridiales bacterium | reverse complement strand
CTGTAGAGCTTCTGCTTCAGGAATTTCCTGATATTGTAGTCCTCTACAAGGAAATCCGCAAAATCTTTCTCCGCATACCATTTGGAGCTCCAGTCTTTGATCACTCCAACTCTGAATCCATGTGGATTAACTTTCTGACCCATGCTCTACCTCCTACCTTTCATTCAGTACGATCGTGATGTGGCTTGTACGCTTCTGGATCCTGTCAGCTCTGCCCTGAGCCCTGGGACGGATCCTCTTCATTGTAGGACCTTTGTTGGCGTAGCACTCCTCGATGTAGAGATCGTCAGCATTCAGTCCGTTATTATTCTCAGCATTGGCTATGGCTGACCTGAGCAGCTTCAGGATAATACTTGAAGCATACCTCGGATTGTACATCAGTATAGCCTGTGCTGTCTTAACGTCCTTGCCTCTGATAGCGTCCAGTACGAAACATGCCTTCTGTACCGACACCCTTGCGTAAGATAATTTCGCTGAAGGTCTGGTATCTTTTACAGCATTTCTCTCACGTTTGATCTGTGATCTGTGTCCTTTTGCCATGTATATTACCTCCCTTCCATTATCTCTTCACTCTGGACTTCTTCTCGTCCTTACCGTGGCCCCTGTAAGTCCTGGTAGGAACAAACTCGCCCAGCTTGTGGCCGACCATATCTTCTGTAATGTAGACGGGCACATGCCTGCGGCCGTCGTGTACTGCTATAGTATGTCCGACAAACGACGGGAAGATCGTGGAACGGCGTGACCAGGTCTTGATCACGGACTTCTCACCGGAAGCATTCATCGCATCGATCTTCTTTAATAAACTCTCGTCTGCAAACGGTCCTTTCTTTAATGAACGTCCCATGTTTTACCTCCTATTTGATAGCCCTTCCGTCTCTTCTTCTCACGATCATCTTGTTAGACTGTTTATGCTTCTTCCTGGTCTTCTTACCCAGAGTAGGCTTGCCCCAGGGGGTAACAGGTCCCGGACGTCCGATGGGAGCTTTGCCCTCGCCGCCGCCGTGGGGATGGTCGTTCGGGTTCATGACAGAACCGCGGACTGTGGGACGGATGCCCATGTGTCTTGAACGTCCGGCCTTGCCGATATTGATCAGGTTATGATCACCGTTGCCGATGACCCCGATGGTGGCCCGGCACTGGATGGGAACCATCCTCATCTCACCTGAAGGGAGACGCAGGGTGGCGTACTTGCCTTCCTTTGCCATGAGCTGGGCGCTGGTGCCGGCGGCGCGGACCATCTGGCCGCCCTTGCCGGGGAGCATCTCGATATTGTGTACCTGGGTACCGACGGGGATATTCGCCAGGGGCAGGCAGTTGCCCACACGAATCTCGGCTGTAGGGCCGTTCATGACCTCCATGCCGTCGGTAAGTCCCTCGGGAGCCAGGATATAAGCCTTGGTCCCATCCTTGTAACAGATAAGGGCGATATTCGCTGTGCGGTTCGGGTCATACTCGATACCGATGACCTTTGCCGGGATACCGTCTTTATTTCTCTTGAAATCAATGATCCTGTATTTCTTCTTCGCGCCGCCGCCCCGGTGTCTCACGGTAATGCGGCCCTGATTATTCCTTCCTGAATGCTTCGGGATGGCGACTACCAGGCTTTTCTCAGGGGTCGTCTTGGTGATCTCGGAGAAATCAGAGCCGGTCATCTGCCTTCTGGAAGGTGTGTAGGGATTATATGTCTTGATTCCCATGATGTGTCTCCTTTCGCTTTACTTTCCCGGGATCTTAAAGTCCTTGGAAGATCTCAATGTCCGCACTGTCCTCGGTGAGCTGGACTATGGCCTTCTTGGTCTTCGCCGTCTTGCCGCTGGTCATGCCTCTGTTCATGCCGCTGCGTTTGGTCTTACCCTCACAGTTCATGGTGTGGACGCTCTTTACGATGGTACCGTCAAACATCTTCTCCACAGCTTCCTTTACCTGGGTCTTAGTGGCATCCGGATGCACGAGGAAAGTGTATTTCTTCTCTGCCATGAGGTTCATGGACTTCTCTGTCACTACCGGCTTGAGGATGACGTCATAGTATTGAATGTTAGCCATTATGCATATACCTCCTCAATCTTCGCTACACCATCCTTAGTGGTGATAATGGTGTCATACTTTAAAATGTCGTAAACATTGATGGTATTGACCAGGGCTGTCTTCACGTCCGGGATATTGGCCGCGGACTTGATGATCACAGTATCCTTCTCCGGCATCACCACCAGTGCCTTATCTACACCCAGGGCCTTAAGGACCTTGATGAAAGCCTTGGTCTTGATCTCATCCAGCTTAAGCTCGTCGAGGACGATGAACTTCTCATCTTGAACTCTGCTGGTGAGGGCCATCTTTAAAGCAGCCTTCTTCTCTTTCTTATTGATCTTGAAAGAGTAATCCCTGGGTGTGGGTGCGAACACGACTCCGCCGCCCTTCCACTGAGGTGCGCGGATGGAGCCCTGCCTTGCACGGCCTGTGCCCTTCTGCCTCCACGGCTTGCGTCCGCCTCCGCGGCGCTCGCTGCGGGTCTTTGCCTTCTGCGTGCCCTGGCGGTTATTTGCCAGCTGCTGTACCACAGCCGCATGCACCAGGTGCTCTTTTATCTCTACACCGAAAACAGCGTCGTTAAGCTCAATGGAGCCTACCTCACTGCCTTCCATATTGTAAACAGCTACCTTAGCCATCTCATGTGTCCTCCTTTCTGACCGGATCAGCACTTCGTCGTCTCTTTGACGGTGACTAAAGATTTCTTAGGTCCCGGCAC
>JAJPYU010000193.1 GCA_021204765.1 Clostridiales bacterium | reverse complement strand
TGATCTACACTATCCTATTCTTCGGCTTCGTCAGATGTTTATAAGAGAAAGTTCTCTTTCGGCTTAATGCAGCAGAAGATGGCAAAGGATGTCATCGAGGGAAAGGTGAAAAAAGTCCTGGATCTGGTGGATCTGGAGGGATTCGAGGACAGGTCCATCGCTACTTTATCCGGCGGACAGCAGCAGAGAGTGGCCATCGCCAGGGCCCTGGTAAACGAGCCGGAGATCCTGCTCCTTGACGAGCCTCTGGGTGCCCTGGACCTTAAGATGCGCCAGGAGATGCAGCTGGAATTAAAGGACATGCACGAGGAGCTGGGAATCACCTTCATCTACGTGACTCACGACCAGGAGGAGGCCCTGACCATGTCGGATAAGATAGTGGTCATCTCCGACGGCGAGGTGCAGCAGGCCGGGACTCCCGAGGAGATCTACAACTCCCCGGTGAATGCCTTTGTGGCCGACTTTATCGGCGACAGCAATATTTTCAACGGTATAATGACCGGTGAGGGCATGGCACGCTTCTGTGGCGGCGAGTTCGCCTGCCAGACCGACTTCCCTGTCGGCACTGCCATCACCGCAGTGGTCCGTCCCGAGGTGGTGGACCTGACTGACCCTGAGAAGGGCACTATCCGCGGCGTGGTAGACGACGTTATTTTCAAGGGGGAGCACTACGAGGTCACCATAGTCTCCGGCAGATACGAGATAGTGGCCAACACAGTGCATTCCATCCCCGAGGGCACCTCTGTGGGTATCACTCTGGATGCGGAGGATTACCACATCATGGAGGCTGAGGATACCACGAATTTCTTCACAGCAGACTTAAATAAGGACTATAAGCTGGAGTACAATGAGCATGAGCTGGATGTAAGTGTCACCAGCATCATCAAGGGCAGTCATCGCCAACAGGATGGTACTCTGGTAGATGAGAGCGGCAAGGAGATTGATCCGAAACGGCGCAAGGTCATGATAGAGATTGAGCCTGAGGATATCCTTATGACCGATGATGACGAGGAAGGAATCGTCTACGGTCACATCAGCGACCTGGTCTACAAGGGCGACCACTACAGCTACGTGGTGCAGACCGACCTGGGACAGGATTTCGTCGTGGACGATGAGGAGCTGTGGAACATGGGTGATTACGTGGGTCTTATCATGCCCGTGGATAAGATGCGGTTCCGCCTGAAAAAGTAGGGGGTGCGATATGAAAAGATTTAATTTCTCCAGGAAGACCCTGGGTATCCCCTACGCCATATACCTTTTGATATTCGTGGTGGCGCCACTGGTAGTGCTGGTGATATACGCATTCACCAATTCAGACGGGGCACCTACCCTGGCGAACCTCAAGGATTTCTTTACCAATGCAAATACGCTGGGCACCCTGGTCTACAGCTTCGCTGTGGCCATAGTGACCACCATAGTCTGCCTGCTCATCGCCTACCCGACGGCTTACATCCTGGCCATGAGCAAGCTCAAAAACCAGTCGGTGATGCTGATGCTCTTTATCATGCCCATGTGGATTAATTTCTCACTGAGGGTGACGGCATTGAAGGAGATACTCACCGTGCTGGAAGGGAATCTGGCCTACTATCCTTTCTTCAACACCATAGTGGGTATGACCTACGATTTCCTGCCCTTTATGATACTGCCCATATACACTACCCTGCAGAAGCTGGACGTTTCCTTAACGGAGGCGGCCCTGGATCTGGGAGCTACCAGCCGCAGGGCCTTCCTCTCCGTGACCCTGCCCCTGTCGGTGCCGGGGATAATCAGCGGAGTCTCCATGGTGTTTTTGCCCTCCATGACCAACTACGTCATCCTGGAGATGCTCTACAACAGCACCTACATCATGGGCAGCCTCATCGGCAGCTACTTCTCAGCCTACGACTGGCATAACGGATCAATGATAGCACTGGTCCTTCTGGCCATCATCTGCATTTTCACTCTGCTGACCGGCGGCAGTGACAGGGATGAGAATCTGCAGAGAGGAGGTGCGCTGTTATGATCAAAAGATTTGGAAAAGGCGTGTTCATGGTACTGGTACTGGCATTCCTCTATGCGCCCATACTGATACTCATGGTGTACAGCTTCACCACCTCCACCCAGATCGGAGCCATCAGAAGCTTCTCCATGCACAATTACGTGACCCTCTTTACCACCCCGGAGCTTTTGGAAATGATCATCGGCACGGTGGTGCTGGCAGTGGGAGCGGCGGCCATCGCCTCGGTCCTGGGGACTATCGGGGCCATCGGAGCCTTCTATTCCAAGAAGGGCCCGGCATCCTTTATCGGCACAATGAACCAGGTGCCGGTGGTGAACGCCGACGTGGTGACAGGCTTTTCCATCTGCATACTGCTGGTGGTGGTCTTCGGCATCAGCAAGGACACTTTCGTTCCCCTGGTGGCCGGACATGTGACCCTCTGTGCACCCTTCGTGTACCTCTCCGTCCTGCCGAAATTAAAGCAGATGGACCCTTCCACCTACGAGGCGGCCCTGGATCTGGGAGCGACTCCCAGAGCGGCATTGAGAAGCGTCATCCTGCCCCAGATTGCCTCCGGCATCGGCAGCGGCTTCATGCTGGCCATCACCCTCTCCCTGGATGACTACTTCATCGCGACTTACACGAAGCCGGCCACATTCAACACTATCAGCACCTACGTGGTCAACGCCACCAAGGGCGCCCAAACCAATATTAAGACGGCTCTCTGGGCCCTGTCCACGGTGATATTTGCCGTGGTAGTGATCATAG
>JAJPYU010000150.1 GCA_021204765.1 Clostridiales bacterium | reverse complement strand
TGATAATGAAACAGGCAATAAATGTAAACGGAGCACCGGCAGCAGTAGGGCCCTACGTCCATGCGGTAAAATCAGGAACTATGATCTTCATCTCCGGACAGCTGGGATTGGATCCGTCCGACGGCACTCTGCCTGAGGGTGTGGAGGCACAGGCCAGACAGAGTCTTGAAAACCTGAAAACCATTCTGGAGGGCTGCGGATCGGATTTCGATCATGTGGTAAAGACCACCATCTTCCTGGCGGACATCGGTGACTTCGGGAAAGTCAACGAGATCTACGCCGCTTATTTTGCCGGCGAGGTCCCTGCCCGTTCCTGTGTGGAGGTGGCTAACCTGCCGAAGGGCGGTCTGGTGGAAATCGAAGCTGTCGCTGTGGAGAAGTAAAAATATTTATTGACACTGCCTACAGCAAAAAATACAATAAAAACAGATTGGTTATTTGAACTTAATATCACGGTGATATCAGGGCCAGAAGGGGGAAGTCATATGTATCGAATCAATGTGAACGGTACGGATTATCAGGTGGAAGGTGACGGGAAGCTTCTGCCTTTCCTGCGGGATGTCTGTAAATGCAAGTCGGTGAAGGACGGATGCAGTGAGGGAGCATGCGGCACCTGTCATGTGCTGGTGGACGGTACTGCTGTAAAAGCATGCATTCCCACTCTGGCCATGATGGACGGGAGAAAGATCATTACGGTTGAAGGGATTTCGGATGAGGAAAAGGAGATTTTTGCTTTTTCTTTTGCCGAGGCGGGAGCCGTACAGTGCGGGTTCTGCATTCCGGGTATGGTGATCAGCGGTAAGGGATTGCTGGATAAGAATCCGGATCCGTCCCGCCGGGAGATCGCCTATGCCCTGCGCAACAATATCTGCCGCTGTACCGGTTATAAAAAAATTATTGATGCCATAGAGCTTGCTGCGAAGATAAAGCGTGAGGGCAAAGGGATACCGGAAAAGCATTTCACCTGGAAAATGGGCGAGCGGGTTCATCGGGTGGATGCAAGAGAGAAGACCCTGGGCTACGGGGAATATGTTGACGACATGGAAGTGGAGGGACTGGTTTACGGCGGCGTGATCCGCCCGAAGTATCCCCGGGAGAGAATCCTGTCGATTGACGCGGAAAAAGCTCTGGCTCTGCCCGGAGTCATCGGAGTGTACACTGCTGCAGATATCCCCGGCAGTGTTAAAGTGGGACACATCATGCAGGACTGGGATACCATGATCCCGGTGGGAGAGTACACACGTTATCTGGGAGACGCCATAGCCCTGGTGGTGGCGGAGACCGGAGAGATCCTGGAAAAAGCTAAGAAACTGGTAAAGGTGGAGAGTGAAGTGGGGACTCCGGTTACCAGTCCCTATGAGGCCATGCGGGAGGATGCGCCTCTCGTTCATGAAAAAGGAAACCTTATGGCCCACAAACATGTGTCCAGGGGAGATGCCAAAAAAGCTATTGCCGAATCCGCCTATGTTTACCGGGAGACATTTCATACACCCTGGACGGAACACGCTTTCCTGGAGCCGGAGTGTGCGGTGGCCATGCCCTATGAGGACGGCGTCCTGATTTATTCCACAGACCAGGGTACCTATGATACCCAGAGGGAATGTGCCCTGATGCTTGGACTGCCCAGAGAGAAAGTACGTGTGGTCAATAAGCTGGTGGGCGGCGGCTTCGGCGGGAAAGAGGATATGTCAGTTCAGCACCATGCCGCACTGGCAGCCTGGCTGACCCATCGCCCGGTGAAGGTGAAACTGACCAGACAGGAGAGCATTATCGTTCACCCCAAACGTCATCCCATGGATGTGGAGTTTGCTGTAGGCTGTGACGAAAACGGTATCATTCAGGGAGTTACCGCTGCGGTGATTGCTGATACCGGAGCCTATGCTTCCCTTGGCGGGCCTGTACTGGAGAGGGCCTGCACTCATGCGGCGGGACCTTACAATTACCAGAATTTTGAGATAGACGGCAAAGCTTATTATACAAACAATCCTCCGGCAGGGGCCTTCCGCGGTTTCGGAGTCACCCAGACCTGTTTCTGCATGGAGATGATGATGACGAAAATGGCGGAAATGGTGGGAATAAGTCCCTGGGAGATCCGTTACCGCAATGCCATCCGTCCGGGACAGGAGCTGCCCAACGGCCAGATAGTGGACGAGTCCACAGGACTTGTTGAGACTCTTGAGGCAGTAAAAGATGTTTTTGAAAATAATAAATACGTGGGAATAGGCTGTGCCATGAAAAATGCCGGCGTCGGCGTGGGACTGCCGGATTTCGGCAGGGCCATTCTCTCCGTGACGGACGGGAAGCTGCACATTCGCTCCGGAGCATCCTGTATCGGACAGGGGCTGGGGACCGTGCTTTTGCAGGTAGTCATTGAGAATACCGGCCTTACCCGGGATCAGGTGGTCTATGAGGCAGCCAATACGGTAAATGCTCCGGATTCCGGGACTACATCGGGTTCAAGGCAAACGCTGATAACCGGGGAAGCCGCGCGCCGGGCCTGTGAATTATTTAACAAAGACCGGGAGGCTCACTCTATGGCTGAGCTGGAAGGGAAGGAGTACTACGGAGAATATCTGGCTAAGACAGATCCGCTGGGAGCGGATGTACCCAATCCTGTCTCCCATGTGGCTTACGGATACGCGACACAGGTCTGTGTTTTGAATGATGAAGGGAAAATAGAACGTATAGTGGCGGCCCACGATGTGGGACGGGCGGTAAATCCCCTGTCTGTCGAGGGCCAGATCGAGGGCGGAGTTGTCATGTCCATGGGATACGCCCTGACTGAAGAATACGCTTTAAAGGACTGTGTGCCCCTCTCGAAATTCGGGACACTGGGACTCTTCCGCGCCAATCAGGTGCCGGATGTGGAGAGTATAATTGTTGAAAAACCGGGAGTTAAAGTAGGCGGAGGGGCTATCGGGATAGGAGAAATTACTTCTATTCCCACCGCACCTGCCATAGCCGGGGCCTATTATAAATATGACGGGAATTATCGTACCAGGCTCCCTCTGGAGAATACACCCTATTCACGCAGAAGGAAGGAGGCATAGGTTATGGCGAAAATGCAGTCTTTTCAGAGAAAAAAAGCATATGTGGCCTGCAGCGGCGGTATAAGGAGCCACAACTGCTGGTCCGGCTGTATCGGCTGCGGCGCCTGCATCAAAGCCTGCCGAAAAGGTGCCATAGATTTTAATGAATACGGGGTGGCTGAGGTAGACCGGGAAGCCTGCGCAGGATGCAGGCTCTGCGAGAAAGCCTGTCCCCAGCACATTATTCATATGCGCCGGGAGGGTGAACCTTTCGTGGCGCTCTGCTCCAACCGCGATAAGGGTATCGTGGCAAAAAAGGCATGTGAAGTCAGCTGCATTGCCTGTGGACTTTGCCGTAAAGAGTGTCCTGCTGAGGCTGTCCGGATAGAAGATCAGTGTGCCTGGATAGATGAGGATGCCTGTCTCTCCTGTGGGAACTGTGTGATCACCTGTCCCAGAAATGTGATAAGGGATCTGAGGGGGATCATAGTATCATGATCATTGTCAGAGGCGGCGGAGATATTGCCACGGGAACTATTTACAGATTATATAAATGCGGGTATAAAGTTCTGATTCTTGAGACAGATCATCCCACGGCTATCCGTCGGAAAGTGGCTTTCTGCGAGGCAGTATATGATGGTACTTCGGTGGTTGAAGGAGTCATATGCCGCAGGGTATCTGATATGGAAGAATGTCATAGAGTCTGGAAAAACAGTGAGATCCCGCTCATGACAGATCCTGAGGGAGAGATGATCGGGAAACTTCATCCCGAAGCTGTTATTGATGCCATACTGGCGAAGAAAAATCTGGGAACAAATCGTAAGATGGCGCCGTTGACCATCGCCCTGGGACCGGGATTTTGTGCCGGTGAAGATGTGGATTATGTCATAGAGACCATGAGGGGGCACAGACTCGGCAGGATCATTGAGAGCGGACCGGCCATACCCAATACCGGAGTCCCGGGAATCATCGGAGGATATGGGGCCGAACGGGTGATACATGCTCCGGCCGCAGGTACCATCCATGTGTGTGTACATATCGGGGATCTGGTGGAGAAGGGACAGCTACTGGCAATAATTACATATGACAACCCGGAAATAATATTTCCAGCCGGTATCAGGGGAGATGCGACGCAGACAGATTCGAGAGCCCAGATGTCTGATGGTCATCCGGTAACAGCAACTTTGACCGGGGTTTTAAGAGGCATGATCCGTGACGGGTTTTATGTAAAAAAAGGATTGAAGATCGCGGACATCGATCCCCGGATTGAGGAGAGGGAAAACTGTGACACCATTTCTGACAAAGCCGGATGCATTGCCGGGGGTGTGCTGGAGGTGCTGGTCAGTCACGGAGTGTACGGCAATACTGCGGGTTAAAACATTTGTGATAAGAATTATCCAAAACAGCAGTGAGGAAAAAGGATGCAAAATGAAAAGGAGCTGAATGGCGTGCTTCGGATTGCGGATGTCCCGGCTCAGCTGAGGGAAAAAGGAGAAGCTGTCCTTGAGATCCATACAGATGGCAGAAATTATATAAGGGTATTCAAGCCAAAAGAGCGCCTTATCATCTGCGGCGGGGGAAATGTGGGACAGGAGATCGGAAGATATGCCGCAGAGCTGGGGTTTTATGTCGTTGCTGTCGACGACCGTCCGGAGTTTGCCAGTTCAACAGTTTTTCCCGGTGCTAAGGAGATATACTGTGACCATTTTGTACATGCGCTGAAACGGCTGTCCGTCGGAGCTTCGGACTATGTGACTGTAGTGACCAGGGGTCATCAGTTTGATCTGGAGTGTCTCAGGTATTTTTTGCAGGGGCATGTGCCCGGATATCTGGGGATGATGGCTTCACGGAAACGGGCGGCAGGAGTGCGGGAAATGCTTTCACAGGAAGGCTTCCGTGAGGAAGATATCGCACGGATCCATATGCCGATCGGGATATCTATTGGCGCTCTGACACCCAGGGAGATTGGGCTGTCCATAGCTGCGGAACTGATAGCCTGCCGCAGGAAACATCCTTCAGGTATGACCCATACAGATGACAGAGCAGTTAAGCTGGTCTGTGAGGATACAGACGAGAAACTTATGGATTTCCTTGAGCGGGATCAGAATGACAAAGCGCTGCTGGTGGTATGCGAGGCCAGCGGTTCGACTCCTGCGAAACCGGGAGCCATGATGGCGGTTAACCGGGGATTTCAGACTGCCGGTACTATAGGTGGCGGCTGTGCTGAGGGTATAGCTCTCAGGGAGGCATTTAAGCTTATCGGAACGGGAGAGACGAAAATGATAAGTCTGGATATGAACAATGATGTTGCTGCTGAGGCCGGTATGGCCTGCGGCGGCCGGATGAAAGTCTGGATCGCGGATATATTGATATAAGTGTCAAAAGTCATCATTCACGCCGTGCTTGCATGGCAGTGGATGAATGACTTAATGACACGCCCGTATATCATTTATATTATATTATTAAAAAAGAGGGAGAAAGGACTATGGAACAGACGAAAAAGAACAAAGCATCAATCTTTGAATGGAACGGATTGCCTGAATTCGGCAAGGCGCTGCCGCTGGCACTGCAGCATGTAGTGGCTATGATAGTCGGCTGTGTGACACCGGCTATCATTGTGGCAGGAGTAGCGAATCTGGACACGTCAGACCGGGTCTTGCTGATCCAGGCATCCCTGATCGTGTCAGCTATCACCACACTTATTCAGCTGTTTCCCATCGGGAAAAAGAAAGGATTCCATCTGGGAGCCGGACTGCCGGTAATCATGGGAGTCAGCTTCGCCTATGTGGCCAGTATGCAGGCTATTGCGGCTGATTTCGGAATGGCAGCCATTTTCGGAGCACAGATCATCGGCGGTATTGTCGCCCTGCTTATCGGTTTTGTGATCGACAAGATCAGGGTGGTGTTCCCGCCTCTGGTAACCGGTACAGTGGTGTTTACCATCGGTATTTCCCTTTATCCGACTGCCGTCAACTATATGGCCGGCGGATCCTCCAGCGCGGATTACGGCAGCTGGCAGAACTGGCTGGTTGCGTTCATTACTCTGGCAGTGGTGGTGCTTTTAAATCATTTCTCAAAGGGATTCCTGAAGCTGGCATCAATACTTATGGGCATCGTTGTAGGCTATATCGTAGCAGCCTGCTTCGGAATGGTGGATCTCTCCGCTGTGGCCACATCCAGCTTTTTCCAGGCGCCCAGGGTAGTGCATTTCGGACTTCAGTTTGAACCCTCGGCCTGTGTGACTATCGCGCTGCTCTTTGCCATCAATTCCATTCAGGCAATAGGAGATTTTACCGCCACTACCTCCGGCAGTATGGACAGGGAGCCGTCTAATCAGGAATTGAAAGGCGGTATCGTGGCCTACGGTGTCATGAATATCATCGGCGCTCTGCTGGGATGTCCTCCTACCGCTACTTACAGCCAGAACGTTGGTATAGTGACCACCACCAAAGTCATAAACCGCTTTGTGCTGGGACTGGCAGCACTGATCCTGCTGGTCGCCGGTCTGGTGCCGAAATTCTCCGGACTGCTGACCACCATTCCTCAGTGTGTGCTTGGCGGTGCTACCATCTCCGTGTTCGCCTCCATAGCCATGACCGGAATAAAGCTCTTCTCATCACAGGGGCTGACTTTCCGCAATACTTCCATCGTCGGACTGGCTGTTGCTCTGGGCGTAGGCGTGACTCAGGCATCCGCCTCCCTGGCAATGTTCCCCGCATGGGTTACCACAGTGTTCGGCAAGACTCCCGTGGTCGTGGCTACTATCGTTGCCATCCTGCTGAATCTTATCCTGCCAAAGGACAAACCTGCGGAGGAAACGCCGAAAGCGGAGGAGTCAAAAGCAGAGTAGCGGACTGTTGCCATCTGTGCGATGATGTCTAAAACCTCTGAATTGGAGAATCACATGTATGGATGCGATCATACTCGCTGCGGGAAACAGCACCCGTTTCGGCAGCAATAAGCTGCTGCATCCCATCGGGCAGCAGCCCATGTACCGCCATATACTCACGAAAATCCGGCAGTTAAAAAAAGAAGGATTCCTGGAAAATGTTGTTGTGGTGAGTCAGTATGATGTTATTTTTCAGGATATACGTGAGAACTTCCCCGGATTAGAGACCGTTAGAAATCCCCTTCCCGGGAAGGGGATTTCCGGCTCTGTCCGGATTGGTTTAAAGAAGCTTAGGCAGGTGTCTCCGGATTCGGAGGCCTGTCTTCTTGCGGTTTCAGACCAGCCGTATCTGACTGAAAAATCCCTGAGAAAAATGCTGGATATGTGGGAAGCGGGAAAAGGAATCATTCTTGCCGCTTCGTATGGAGGCAAAACGGGAAATCCCGTGATATTTGACAGTATTTATTTTTCTGAGCTTATGTCACTTTATGGTGACGTGGGAGGGAAGCAGGTAATGCGGTGTCACAGGGAAAAAGTCAGACTTTGTGAGCTGCCTGCTCTCGAGTTGCAGGACATCGATACCCTTGAGACCGGACGGGTTATTTCCGTGGTGGGCGCGGGAGGCAAGACTTCGCTGATAAATGCCATGGCAAGGTATTATGCCGATGGCGGGAAGAGTGTGATAATCACTACCACGACCCATATTTTAAGCCCAAATGATCTGCCTGTGGCCTCGGATGCCGATGCACTGCTGAGACTTTGCGATGATTATCCCATAGTGGCGGCCGGGGAGAAAGTTTCCGTGGATTCCGAAAAACTGCAGTTTCCTATAGGAATCACTATGGCGGACTGTCAGATGGCGGCTGATGTGGTGCTGGTCGAAGCAGATGGGGCGAAGCATCTGCCCTGCAAGGTTCCGGCCGAATGGGAACCTGTGATACCGACGGAGAGTGATATGGTTATTGCAGTTGCGGGGCTTACCGCTCTGGGACAGCCACTGGAAGAAGTCTGTTTCCGAAAGGAGCAGGCTGAAAAGCTGTTGGGGACAGATGGAAGACACCTTATGACAGAGGAGGATCTGGCTGTAATCCTGTCCTCAGAAGACGGGGCACGAAAAAATGTCGGGGACAGAGAATATCGTGTGGTCTTAAACCAGTGTGACTGCGAAGAGCGCAGAAGACAGGGGGAAAGTATCAGCGAACTCTTAAAACAGCGGGGAGTAAGACGTGTAATCTGTGCAGATTTGCGGCCCGAATATTGATGTTCAGGGACGGTAAAACTGTTCGGAGAATCTGCCGGCGGAAATTTTGACTGAAAATGAAATCAGTCAACGCAGAAGGGATGGCAGTGATAATGTCTGAAAAAATCATTTTTTGCAAAGGCGGCGGATGTACAGCCAAGCTGGGAGCCGGTGTGCTCTCCCGAATTCTGGACAGGCTGCCAAAAGGAGAGACAGACGAAAACCTTCTGGTGGGCTATGACAGCCGGGATGATGCGGCAGTGTATCGTATTTCTGATGATACGGCTTTTGTGCAGACGCTGGATTTCTTCCCTCCTATGGTGGAGGATCCCTATATTTTCGGGCAGATTGCCGCAGCCAATGCCCTCAGTGATATCTTTGCCATGGGCGGTGAGGTGAAGACGGCGCTTAATATAGTCTGTTTTCCGGAGGATATGGATCTGAATATCCTGGGAGAGATAATGCGCGGCGGTTCGGAAAAGGTGACGGAGGCCGGAGGAGTGCTGGCCGGAGGCCATTCCATCGCTGATGGCGGCGTAAAGTATGGCCTGTCTGTCACCGGATTTGTTGATCCGAAACGTATGTATGCTAATAATAAGGGACGCCCCGGTGATGTTCTGATTCTCACAAAAAAACTGGGTGTCGGGATTATCTGCACGGCAAACAGGATAAATGAGGCGTCAGAGAGAGCCATGAATGAGGCTGTTGCTTCCATGACTGCTTTAAATAAAAAGGCATCGGAAATCTGCCGGAATTATGATGTCCATGCCTGTACCGATGTGACTGGATTCGGCCTGCTGGGTCATCTCCACGAGATGATGGATAAGCGGCTTTCCTGTGAGATTAGGGCAGAACAGGTGCCGGTGATTCCGGAGGCTTTTCCCTATGCTGATGAATTCTACCTTACGGCGGCAGCGCAGAAAAACAGGAATCATTTGGAGGAATTTGTAAAGTTTGAAAACATTCCCTTTGCAATGGAGGAAGTGCTCTATGATCCTCAGACTTCCGGAGGACTGCTCATAGCCGCGGAGCCCTCGCAGGCAGAGGAGATGGCGGAGGAACTGCGTTTGGCAGGGCTTCCGGCAGCGGTTATCGGAAAGATCACAGAGAAACGTGATGCAGAGATAATTGTTTCATGAATAATCCCGGGCCGGATCCGGATCTGAGGGGAATGCAGAGAATCAAAAGCTTATGCGTACAGTAGAATTGAAATTAATTATTACATTCCATACAACTACGGATGCCATGGCCATGGAGCAGGTTTGCCGGGATAACGATATACCCGGCAGGCTGATCCCCGTGCCGAAAAGCATCACGGCAGGCTGCGGCCTGGCCTGGTGTGCCGCACCGGCAGGCAGAGCGGTGCTGGAAGAAGTGCTGGAAAAAGCCGGCATCAAACCTGAGGCGCTGCAGGAGTGTTTAGTGTAACTTTGCTGTATCAGAAAGAGAGCGGAGAGTTTCCGGTATGATTTATTTTGACAATGCGGCAACAACTATACAAAAGCCAAAACAGGTTACTGATGCTGTGGCAGGGGCCATGTCAACTCTGGGGAATGCCGGACGCAGTGCCCACGGGGCTGCTCTGGCTGCTTCACGCATGGTTTATGATACCCGCAGGAAACTGGCGGATTTCTTTCATGCGGAGAGTCCTTCCCAAATCGCCTTCACTTCCAATGCCACGGAAAGCCTGAATATAGCAATTAAAGGCATATTGTCATCCGGTGACCACGTAATCACCACCCAGTTGGAACATAATTCTGTGCTGCGCCCGTTATATGAGATGGAACAGCAGGGTGTGAGACTGTCAATCGTCCCAGCTGATGGGAAAGGGCGAATCAGGACAGAGGATCTTGAACGTGAGATCTGTGCTGATACCAAAGCAATTATCTCTACTCACGCCTCGAATCTGACAGGAAATCCGGTGGATATTGAGGGCATCGGGGCCATGGCGCGCAGATACGGACTTCTGTTCATAGCGGATGCGGCGCAGACTGCCGGTATTTTGCCCATTGATGTACAGCGCATGAATATCGATATTATGTGTTTCACCGGGCATAAAGGTCTGTTGGGCCCTCAGGGAACAGGTGGTATTTATGTGAAAAAAGGCGTGGATGTCAGACCGCTTAAATCAGGCGGCAGCGGGATATTCACGTTCAGTCATACTCACCCGGATCGTATGCCGGAGGCACTGGAAGCCGGAACACTAAACTGTCACGGTCTGGCCGGACTAAACGCTGCCCTGGATTATATACAGGAAGTGGGCATTGATGAGATTCGGAGAAGGGAGCTTTCTCTGATGTGGAGATTTTATGTCGGGGTCAGGGATATTCCCGGTATAATCATATATGGGGATTTTTCCGGGGAGGAGCGATGCCCGATAGTATCATTGAATCTGGGAGATCAGGATTCCGCTCTGATAAGCGATATACTTTTTACGGATTACGAGATTGCCGTCCGTTCCGGCGGACACTGCGCGCCGCTGATGCATGAGGCTTTGGGTACTGTAGAGCAGGGGGCGGTGCGATTCAGTTTCTCCCATTATAATACGGAGTATGAAGTGGACGCCGCTGTCAGAGCTGTACATGAGCTTTCCGGAGAATTTTGTTTTTCATAACATACAACAGATATTTGTGGTCGGCACACAGCTGAAGAAAACCGAAATTGATTGTATATTTGTTATTTTTCACTCCGCACCAGGCACCCCGCTGCTGATGCGGGAAAAACACGTATATTTGTTTTGACCGGGTCGTAAAGTAATGGGAACAGAAAGTCAGACAGGGAGGAAATACGATATGGAACATAGAACGGTTGACGCAAGGGGACTGGACTGCCCTCTTCCGGTGGTGAACGCGAAAAAAGCCCTGGGAGAATTTAAGAAGGACGGAATTCTGACTGTATTGGCTGACAATGAGATTGCGGTCCAGAATCTGCAGAAATTTGCCGCGCAGAGAGGGCTCCAGGCTTCAGGGAAGAAGAATGCGGAGAAGGGATATGAGGTAACTATTCAGGTGATACTTTCCGATATAAAGACTCCGGGCGGCAGTCAGGCCGGTGAATCACCGGCAGTATCCGCATCGTCAACTGCAATACTTTCCGTGAATGATAAGTTGGATGGGCAGGATGCTCAGCCTGAAATTACAGAAAGCAGTGAGACCTGCCGGCCCGATATCAGAAAAAAAGGAATGGTTGTGGTCCTGTCTGCCAACATCATGGGCAGCGGCGATGAAAAGCTGGGGAAAACTCTGATGAAAGCTTTTATCTTTGCCCTGACAAAACAGGATGTTATTCCGGAGATCGTTTTATGCTATAACACCGGCGCGTACTTAACCTGCGAGGGTTCCGATTTCCTTGAAGATTTTCGTGAGTTGGAGTCATTGGGTGTAAGGATCATGACCTGCGGAACCTGTCTTGATTTTTACGGCTTAAAAGAGACGCTTGCTGTGGGAACTGTCACAAACATGTATGACATTGTGGAGACCATGGAGCAGGCCTCGCTGATAATCAAACCTTGAAACGCGGAGCAATACCCACAGGGCACGATGTCCGCAGGCATCAGCTGGCTGATGTCCGAAATGTAACGAAGCAGCTGTGAATGTAATGATATCTGTGATATATTACTATACATTTAGTGCTAACCCGTGCTATAATAACTTCATTAGTTGACTGAGGTAACGCTTTAAAACAGTAAAGCGGACTCTGTTACCGCAGTCATTGCTTTACTGAATTTGGGGATTTTACAGAGTTGTGAGACGAAAATAAACATAAGGAGATGAAGCTATGAAAGCGCTTAAATGGCTGGATGACAATCTCGAGGAGACGATTCTCATCCTGCTGCTCATTTGCATGGCCTGTATCATGGGCGCCCAGGTGGTGGCCAGATATGCGCTCAACCGGTCCATCAGCTGGTCGGAAGAACTGACACAATATATGTTCGTC
This sequence comes from Clostridiales bacterium, assembly GCA_021204765.1. Lineage (GTDB taxonomy): Bacteria > Bacillota > Clostridia > Lachnospirales > Lachnospiraceae > Eubacterium_I. The sequence continues at coordinate 2,713 of JAJPYU010000150.1, read as the reverse complement.
TGGGCCACATTTATCAGTATCAGCTACTGTGTCAAAAAGAGGATTTCCATCAAGATAGAGCAATTTATCAACATTTTGCCGGAGAGAGGCAAGACAGGCCTGCGTCTCTTCAGACATACCATAGTGCTGGTGTTCTGTGTGATCATGCTGCCTTACAGCTGGATGTACGTGCGGCAGGCCATAGACCTGCAGGCCAGAAGCGCCGCCATGGGACTGCCCATGTATTTCGTCCAGTCCGCTCCGCTGGTGGGATTTATACTGCTGACAATCCGTGTGGCCGAGGCCTGGTGGCGTGAGTTCAAAAACCTCCGCAGAAAGGAGGCGAAGGAAGCATGACGATACTCATTCTGGTCATTTTCGTTGTTCTTTTGCTGCTGGCGGTGCCGGTGGGCCTGACCGTGGGTATCACCAGCATGCTGCCCAGCATGCTGTCCCCGTCATTTACGGTAAGCGGCGTCTATGTCCTGCGGGCAGCCCTGGGAGGAGTAAATTCTTATCCGCTTCTTGCTATCCCCATGTTCGTTCTCTCGGGGATCATAATGTCAAAAGGCGGGGTCTCCAAAAAGATATTTGAGGTGTTTACTTATTTCGTAGGGAAACGCACGGCCGGGGTGCCCTGCGCGGTCATTATCACCTGCCTGTTTTTCGGAGCTATCTCGGGATCCGCCCCGGCTACCGTGGCGGCCGTGGGAAGCATGACCATCCCGCTGATGCTGGAGATGGGCTATGACAAGAAATTCTGCGTGGCGCTGGTGGCCACTGCGGGAGGCCTCGGAGTAATCATCCCGCCCAGCATTCCCTTCATATTATATGCCCAGGCTACGGGAGCCTCGGTCAGCGACATGTTCCTGGCAGGCATAGTCCCGGGCATCATGATTGGAGTTATCCTCATGTGCTATGCATTTTACTATTGTAAAAAGCATGGGGAGGACAGGGAGAAGATAGATGTCATAGTGAATGAACTCCATGACAGAGGATTTAAGAAGGTCTTTATTTCCAGTATTTTCGCCCTGCTGACACCGGTGATTATACTGGGATGTATATACTCCGGCATCACCTCCCCCACAGAGGCGGCGGTTATTGCGGTGTTCTACTCCCTGATCATCAGCCTGTTTGTTTACAAGACTTTGAAGTGGAAAGAGCTCTGGGGAATTTTCCGCGAGGCGGTAAAGACCTATGCTCCCATACTGTTCATTCTGGCAGCCTCGGTGGCATTTTCCAGGATACTGACACTGATGAACGTGCCTCAGACAGTTTCCGCCTGGATGACGGGAGCGTTTAATAACAAGATACTCGTGCTGCTGGTCATCAATATCCTGCTGCTCATCGTGGGCATGGTCATGGATACCAGCCCGGCCATACTTATACTGGCACCCATCCTGCTTCCCATAGTGGAGGTCTACGGCGTGGATCCGGTACACTTCGGCATTATCATGGTTGTGAACCTGGCCATTGGCTTTATCACACCGCCTATCGGGGTCAACCTCTTTGTGGCCAGCTCTCTTTCGGATGTACCTGTCATGCAGATAGCCCGAAAGGCCGTGCCCATGATCATACTGTTCTTTATCGCCCTGCTGCTGGTCACTTACATCCCGCAGATCAGCATGTTTGTCGTGGGGCTTGGCGGATGAGGAGGTGCGTGAGATGTTAAATAAAAAAAGCATGAAAAGGAATACCTCCAAAAAAATAAGTAAATACGGGAAGACCGGGAGAATCAGGAAAAGGGCAGTCAGCGTCACTGTCCTGGCGGCTCTTCTTGTGGCCGGTACTCTGTCCCTTACTGCCTGCGGCAGCGGGGAGACCACACAGACTTACGCCTGGGTCCTGGCTACTGCCAGCCCTGAGGATACAGTCACCCAGATCTATTCGGAAAAATTCGCTGAGGAAGTGGAGGAGATGTCAGGCGGAGAGATGAGGATACAGGTCTATCCCAACAGCTCGCTGGGTGGCGATACGGAGCTCCTTGAGAGCTGCATGACCGGGGATATACCTTTCGTGGTGCAGAATACCGCACCTCAGGTCAGTTACCTGCCGAGGCTCTGCCTCTTTGATCTGCCCTGTGTCTTTGATACCATAGATGAACTCCATGAAGTATTGGATAATGAAGAATTCATGGAGAAAGTCAATGACATTTACGCTGAGAAAGGCATAGAGCTTCTGGGCATGAGCGACCAGGATTTTCGTGTCATGACCTCCAATAAGATGATAGAGTCCATTGATGATTTCAAGGGCATCAAGATCAGGACCATGGAGAACTCCTACCATATGGAATTCTGGTCCGCCATCGGAGCCAATCCGACGCCCATGTCATTCTCCGAGGTCTACATAGGACTACAGCAAAACACAATTGATGCCCAGGAGAATCCCTATGAAGTCATCGTGTCCAACAAGTTCTACGAGCAGCAGAAATATATTATCCAGACAAACCACCTGCCGCATCTGCTGACACTTATCACAAATCAGGATTTTATGGATGAACTCTCTGAGGACCAGCAGGAGATCATCCGCGAAGCGGCCGGTATCGCCGGCGACTACGCCAGGGAGCAGGCGCAGGAGAGAGTGGATGAGCGTATCGCCATCTGTGAGGAGGGAGGCTCCACTGTGGTTGCAGTTTCCGATGAGCTGAGAGATGAGATGCGGGCTGCATCGGCAGATCTGTACGAGGAGATTCGTGAAGTGGTGGATGATGACGAACTGTACTATATGTATGTAG
>JAJPYU010000089.1 GCA_021204765.1 Clostridiales bacterium | reverse complement strand
AGTGCGGCGGCATAGTTTCAGCCGTCTACGGCGCCCGTATCATGAAGGATCTGGGGCTGATCCCCGAGGGGACGAAGATCATGGTAGTCGGCACTGTCCAGGAGGAGGACTGCGACGGCCTCTGCTGGCAGTACATTATAAATGAGGATAAGGTCCGCCCCGAGTTCGTGGTCTCCACCGAACCCACAGACGGCGGCATCTACCGTGGGCAGCGCGGACGCATGGAGATTCGTGTGGATGTCAAAGGAATCTCCTGCCACGGCTCCGCACCAGAGAGGGGCGACAACGCCATCTACAAAATGGCCGACATTCTTCAGGATATCCGCTCCTTAAATGAGAATGATGACGCAGATGAGACTGAAATCAAAGGTCTGGTGAAAATGCTGAACCCGAAATATAACCCCGACTGGGAGGAGGCCTGTTTCCTGGGCCGCGGCACCGTGACGGTCTCCCAGATCTTCTACACCTCCCCCAGCCGCTGCGCCGTGGCCGACTCTTGTGCAGTCTCCCTTGACAGGCGCATGACTTTCGGGGAGACCTGGGAGAGCTGCCTGGATGAGATCCGCGCACTGCCCTCCGTGAAAAAATACGGAGATGACGTGAAAGTATCCATGTACAATTACGACCGTCCCTCCTATACCGGCTGTGTCTATGAGATAGAGTGCTACTTCCCCACCTGGGCTATCCCGAAGGACCACAGGGTTACAAAATCCCTGGAAAAAGCTTATAACGCGCTGTACGGTGAAAAGCGTATCGGCGCCGCAGAGACTATGGAAATGCGGCAGAGCAGACCCCTGACAGACAAGTGGACCTTCTCCACCAACGGTGTGTCTATCATGGGACGCAACGGTATACCCTGCATCGGATTCGGGCCCGGTGCTGAGGCCCAGGCCCACGCCCCCAACGAAAAAACCTGGAAACAGGATCTGGTGACATGCGCGGCGGTGTACGCGGCGCTGCCGGGCTGCTACGTAAACGAAAATTAAATTTATAAAGGAGTATAAAATGAAGACACTAAAAGATTATATCGATAAGCTCAACAGCCTGAATTTTAAGAATATGTACAACAACGATTTCTTCCTCACCTGGGAGAAATCCGATGACGAGCTGGAAGCCGTGTTCACTGTAGCTGACGCTCTGCGGTATATGAGAGAGCGCAATATCTCCACGAAGGTATTTGAGAGCGGTCTCGGCATCTCACTTTTCCGCGACAATTCCACCCGCACCCGCTTCTCCTTCGCCTCCGCCTGCAACCTGCTGGGCCTGGAGGTGCAGGATCTGGACGAGGGGAAATCTCAGGTGGCCCACGGCGAGACCGTCCGGGAGACTGCCAACATGATCTCTTTCATGGCTGATGTCATCGGCATCCGCGACGATATGTATATCGGCAAGGGCAACGCCTACATGCATCAGGTCGTCGACGCAGTGAAACAGGGCAATGCGGACGGCGTTCTCGAACAGCGCCCCACTCTGGTAAACCTGCAGTGCGATATCGACCATCCGACCCAGTGTATGGCTGACATGCTCCACATTATCCATGAGTTTGGCGGCATAGAGAACCTTAAAGGAAAGAAAGTGGCCATGAGCTGGGCCTACTCTCCCTCCTACGGCAAACCCCTCTCCGTCCCCCAGGGTGTCATCGGACTGATGACCCGCTTTGGTATGGATGTGGTTCTGGCCCATCCGGAGGGATACGACGTAATGCCCGAGGTGGAGGAAGTGGCAAAGGCCAACGCTGAGAGATCCGGCGGATCCTTCACAAAGACGAACTCCATGGCTGAGGCCTTCAAAGATGCTGACGTTGTTTACCCCAAGAGCTGGGCACCCTTCGCGGCCATGGAAAAAAGGACTAATCTCTATGGCGAAGGCGACATGGACGGCATAGCCGCTCTGGAAAAGGAGCTGCTGGCACAGAATGCCGAGCACAAAGACTGGTGCTGCACGGAAGAACTGATGGCCACTACAAAAGACGGCAAAGCTATTTATCTGCACTGCCTGCCGGCCGACATTAACAATGTCAGCTGTAAGGACGGCGAGGTAGAAGCCTCAGTGTTTGACCGCTACCGCACACCTCTTTATAAAGAAGCAAGCTATAAGCCTTATGTTATCGCCGCCATGATCTTCCTGAGCAAATTTGAAGATCCACAGGATATCTTAAAGAAACTTGAGGAGCGCGGCGCGAAGAGAATTTTCGAGTAAACAAAAAGTAGTACTGCCGGATCTGCGGAGAAATTGTGTTATATACATTAATTTTCCGCTGATCCGATAACAGACCGGAGAAATATCATGAAAAAACAGCGTATCGTCATTGCCCTTGGCGGCAATGCTTTAGGGAAAAATCTACCGGAACAGTATCTGGCAGTGCAGGAGACCTCCAGAGCCATAGCTGATCTCATCGAGGACGGCAATGAAGTCATCATCTCCCACGGCAACGGCCCTCAGGTGGGCATGATAAACAATGCCATGGCTGCGTTCTCACGCTCTGATCCGGCTCACCCTCCAATCACACCTCTGTCGGTGTGTGTGGCCATGAGCCAGGCCTATATCGGATATGACCTGCAGAATGCCTTAAAAGAGGAACTGTTAAACCGGGGCATCAGAAAAAGTGTGGCTACCGTGATCACCCAGATCCGCGTGAACGAAAACGACCCGGCATTTGCCCAACCTACAAAACCCATCGGGCATTTCATGACAAAGGAGGAGGCCGACGAAGCCGTAAAAGAGGGCATCCCGGTCACAGAGGATGCCGG